>NZ_JANQDB010000009.1:0-63888 GCF_024723675.1 Campylobacter sp. 1569 | reverse complement strand
TTTGATTTAATTACTGAGTGGTGCGGATGAAAGGACTTGAACCTTCACGCATTGCTGCACCAGATCCTAAGTCTGGCGTGTCTGCCAATTTCACCACATCCGCAAAAGTGGTACGCTCAAGAGGATTCGAACCTCTGACCTACGGCTTAGAAGGCCGTTGCTCTATCCAGCTGAGCTATGAGCGCAAAAAATAAAAGTAACAATAGGCTTATGGTGCGCCCGATAGGAATCGAACCCATAACCTACAGATCCGAAGTCTGTCGCTCTATCCAGTTGAGCTACGAGCGCTGATGGGGTGAGTGATGGGAATCGAACCCACGACCCTCAGGACCACAATCTGATGCTCTAACCGACTGAGCTACACTCACCATTTGTAAAAATGGTCGGGGTGAAAGGATTCGAACCTTCGGCCCCTTGGTCCCAAACCAAGTGCGCTAACCAGACTGCGCTACACCCCGATGTACAAAAATAAAGCGTTATTTTACATAAAAAAATATTAAAAGTCAAGATAAAAAATATTTAGCATAAAAAATGCTAAATATTTTAAGAATTATCCGCTTGCTTTTTTTGAGAAATGATGTTTAAAATTTCAACTATCAAAGAAAAAGCCATAGCTGTGTAAATATATGCTTTATCTATATGAATATCAAAACTTTCACACACTAAAACAAAGCCTATCATCACTAAAAATGCTAGAGCTAAAATTTTAATACTTGGATATTTTTCTACAAAATCTGCAATTGGTTTAGAAGCAAAAAGCATAACTAAAACTGCAACAATAACAGCAATAATCATAATCTCTATATCTTGAGCAATACCTACAGCAGTAATAACGCTATCAAGAGAAAATACTATGTCTATCACTGCTATTTCAGCTACTACAACCCAAAGTTTATTACTAATTTTTATATTGCTTTGACTTTCCTCTTGGTGCATTATACTTTCTTTAATTTCCTTAATAGACTTAACTATTAAAAACAAACCTCCAAGTAAAAGTACTAAATCCCTACCTGAAATTTCATTGCCTAATATACTAAATAAAGGTGTGACAAGTTTCATCACCCAAAACAAAGACAATAACAATAAAATTCTAGTAATCATTGCAAAAGCAAGACCTAAAATTCTACCCTTATCTCTATGTTCTGGTGGTAATTTAGAAACTAAAATCGCTAGAAAAATGATATTATCAATCCCTAGTACAATCTCCAAAGCTGTAAGAGTAAGCAATACCACCCAAGCATCTACACTAAAAATCCATTCAAACATTTACATTCCTTAAACAAAAGCGTAATTATAATGATGAAAAATTAATCATTTTCAAAAATTTTTACAATGGTTTCAGGTAAAAGTATATGTTCAAGCTGGTGAATTTTATCTTCAAATTCTTCAAAGCTTAATTTAGCTTTTTCAAACGCCTTTTGTGCAATGATTTTACCACCATCAAGCTCTTCATTAACCCAATGCACGCTAATGCCCGCTACTTTCATATCACTTTCATAGCTTTCTTTGATAGCATGAGCGCCTTTGAATAAAGGAAGCAAAGAAGGATGAAGATTAATAGCCTTTATATTTTGAGTGAAAACAGGACTTAAAATTCGCATAAATCCTGCTAAGATAGTCAAATCTACTTGACTTTCTTTTATAATTTTTACTAATTCTGCGTCAAATTCTTCTCTTAAGGTAAATTTTTCATGTTCTATGATTTTGGTATCAAGACCATATTTTAAAGCTCTTTGTATACCATAAGCTTCTTTTTTATTACACACACACAAAACCACCTCAAAGGTATTTTTGCCAAAAGTTTTTTTATGTAATTTTTCTAAAATATTTTCCAAATTGCTTCCATTACCACTAAATAAAACTGCTAATTTTATAAGCATTTTAACCCCTTTATTAATTTTAAAGCATCAAAGCTGATTTTATTTTTCTTATAATTTTTAGCCACCAAAGCATGAGCTAATACTGCATTTTTCGCAGCTTCTAAAGCATTAAATTTAGCTCCAAGTAAAGCTGCTATCATACCACTTAGCACATCCCCACTTCCACCTTTTGCTAAAGCTTCATTGCCACAATTTACTACAAAAAGTTTTTCTTTTTGAGTGATGATAGGATTAGCCCCTTTTAATACCAAAACACATTGAAATTTAGAGCTAAATTTTCTTGCATAAAAAAAACGTTTGCTTTGAATTTCTTCTACACTTATATCCTCATTAAAACAAAGTTTTAAAAGCATAGAAAACTCTTTAGGATGAGGGGTTAAAACAACATCTTCTCTGGCAAGATGTGAAAGTAAATTTTCACTTTGAAAGCAATTTGCATCTAGGACTAAAGGAATGTTTTTTAATCTTTCATCTTTTAAAATACTTAAATCATCAAGTCCCATGCCTATAGCAGCTGCATTTATTTTGCCTTCAATATCATCTTTTAGCATTATCAAAGGCGAAAAGCTTTCTTTAGCCACTAAAGATACAAGTCCTGCTCCAAACCCTAAAGCACCAAGTCCTGCTAGAGTGCCTGCACTTTCGTTTGCAAAAATATAAATATGGCCAAAATCACCTTTGTTTGAGTTAGTCTTTTTTGTAATGAGTTTTAAATCTTTTTTTTCTAGTAAAAAACTTGGAGTGTTTTGTATATAAGGTTTTAACCCCAAATTTGCAATTTTAATTTTACCCACAAATTCTTTTGCAAAATCTTCTAATAAAATTTCTTTAATCACTCCCATACAAAGTGTATAATCAGCTTTAAAACATAGCTCTTGTCCAAGACCACTAGGAATATCACAAGCTATTTTTAAAGCCTTACTTTTAGCAAGCTTTTTAAAAATTCTTTGTATATTTTCATCTAAAACTTTATTTAAACCACTTCCAAAAACACAATCAATTATGATGTCAAAGTCTTTAAATTTAGGTTCTTTTTTTAAAAAATTAAAACTTGCATTTTTTAAAATTTGCTCTTGCTTGATAAACATTGTGCTTTTTTTATACGGCATAACATAGGCAAAAGTTTTTTTTAAATGTCTAATAGCTACAAGTCCATCGGCTCCATTTCCACCAGTACCAAGCAAAAATAAAATTTTGGCATTTTTTATTTTTTTACTTTTTTTCTTAATCAAATTTGCAAGCTCTATGCCTGCATTTTCCATCATTAAAAACTCATCCAAGCCTTTTTCAATAAGCTCTTTTTCATAAGAAACATTATCTTTAAATACTGCTTTCATCGCTCATCTCACATTTTATAAGCTTTTGGGTTTTAGCACCTAGCTCTTTAAGCCTTATCACTCTTGAAGCAATATTTCCACTTCCATGAGTAAGCTTTGTTTGCATATTATCTACATTTGTATTTAATCTTTTGATGTTTTCTTTGATTTTTTCAAAATCATCTAAAACACCTGCAAATTTATCATGAAATTTGCCAAGCTCATCAAAAGCTTTTAGGATATTTTCATTACTTTGTATATTTTTCCATGAAATATTTATAGTATTTAACGCCATAAAAAGAGTGTTTGGTGTAGTTAAATAAACCTTTTTTTTGTAAGCGTATTGATAAATTTCAAGATCTACATTTAAAATCAAATCTAAGATATTTTGATAAGGTATAAAAAGCAAAACAAACTCATAAGTATGTTTATCATACTGCATATAGGGCTTTTTAGCTAACTCATCAATCCTTGATTTTAGATTATAAGCTAAATCAATGCAGGTATTTTTATTAATATCTTCAAAGGCAAAATCACTTGGCAAAGAAAATTTTGCATCTATGATTATACTTTTTTGTTTATCTAAAAACACAACCGCATCAGGAATGTAGATTTTACCCTCATCTTGAAATCTATCTTGCAGTTTATACTGAATACCTTCTACCAAACCACTATTTTCTAAAACAGATTTTAATTGTAATTCTGCGAAATTACCACGAATTTTTTTATCACCCTTTAAAATTTTAGCTAGCTTATCTGCGTTTTCTGTTATATTTTGACTAAATTTAAACATATGATCGATTTGTGTTTTAATGCTAACTTCATTTTGGCTAAGTTTTTCACTGTATTCTTTAACACTTTTTTTCACAGGCAAGAAAATTTCTTCTAAGATTTTTTTTGTATCTTCATTAAGCATAAGTTTGTTTTGGCTTAAAATATTAGCATTTTGTTTTTGTAAATTTTGTTCTAATTCTTGTTTTAATTCTACCAAACCTTGCTTGTATTTTTCTTCTAGTTTTATTAAGGTTTGGGTGTATTCTTCTTTTAAATTCGCACGCTCTTTTAAATGTATATTTAAAAGTTCTTGTTGGGTTTGTTCTTTTTGAGCTAATTTTGCTTCCAAAGCCTCATTTTTAGATAAATATAATATTTTTTCATCTAAAAGTTTGGAATTTTTTTCCATAAGTGTGGTTTTTTCAAGCTCTAAATTAGAAAGTTGATTTTGTAAGGCTATATTGCTTTGGTTTAAAAATTCCAACTTTACTTTTTCTTTTTGACTTTTAAACACTACCCATACAAAAGCTAAAATTACAACAACTAAAAAGGCTATCAAGATATTTTCCATTTTTAAGCCTTTGTTTTCTCAATAAGAAAATAAATATTTTTTTCATTACCTTCTTTAAATTGTTTCATTTGCGGTAAAAACTCTTTTACTAAAGCTCTAAAATTTTTAAAACCAAAATTTTGTGGAATAAAGTTTGCGTGTTTTCTATTCATATTAGTGCGAATTTGAGCATATTCAGCACGACCTTTTTCTTCTATCAAGGCTTCTGTGATATTGATTAAATCTTTGATATACTCTTTAGTACTTAATACTTTTTCTTTGGATTCATCTTGATCTAAATAAAAAAATTCACTAAAAGAATTCACATAAGATTTTACAGCTTGTTTCAAACCCATACCTATAACTTGCTTTTTACCTTCTTTAAGCCTTTGGATTAAACTAGTATAATCACTATCACTTGAAACAATGACAAAAATATCAATATCTTTTTCATAAAAAAAACTCATAATCTCGGTGATTAAGTACATATCGCTTGAGTTTTTATTAGCTATAAAATTAAATTGTTGCATGGCAATAATAGAATATTGTGCGATTTGTTCTTTCCAATTTTGTATATTTTTTTGTGTCCAATCTCCATAAATTCGTTTTATAACGATTTCTCCATAATCAGAAGCGATGTCAAAAATTGATTTTGCATATTTTGAAGGAATATTTTCTGCATCAATAAAGATCGCTACACTTTTATTGTCCATTTTTTCTCCTATGTAGTTCTCATTCTAAAACTTAATGCTTTTAAAATATGAGTTTTTAAAATCAACTCACTTTGCTCTAAATCCGCAATAGTTCTTGCTACTTTTATGGTTTTATTCACCCCTCTTTGGGAAAGATTATATGAATTTATAGCCTTTTGTAAAATTTCGCTCGCAGAAGAATCTAAAATACAAAATTGCTTCAGCTGTTCATCATTTAATTTAGCATTAAATTCTTCTTGCTTTCTTTGCTTTTGAAATAAAAATCCTTTAAAAACCATTTCACTCATTTGCTTAGAAGTCAAGCTTGTTTTATCTTCATGTGAAATCTCATCCATAGCTACATAAAGATCAATTCTGTCTAAAATAGGAGATGAAATTTTATTTTTATATTTTTTAATTTCTATTTCTTGGCAACGACATGCAAGACTTTTAGAAAACAAATTCCCGCAAGGACAGGGATTTTGTGCACAAGCAAATAAAAATTTAGTCTCATAAATCACTTTGGTATTAACTCTTGAAATAAGAATTTTAAAATCCTCTAATGGCTCTCTTAAACTTTCTATGATTTGTTTTGAAAAATGAGGAAACTCATCAAAAAACAAAACTCCTCCATTTGCAAGTGCTATTTCTCCTATCTTGGCATTTTTAGCTCCTCCACCAAAAATGCTAGCCCTAGTACTTGTATGATGAGGACTTCTAAAAACCCTACTAGCACTAAAGTCATCATCTAAAGAATTTAATGACTTATAGGCGTTTTGAGCTAAAATTTCTTTCAAACTTTGTGGTGGCATGATAAAAGGAAGTCTTTTAGCACACATACTTTTACCACTACCTGGACTACCTTCAAATAAAATATTATGCATACCCAAAGCTGCTATTATACAAGCAAATTTAGCATTTTCTTGCCCCTTAACTTCTTTAAAATCATAAGGGTAAATAGAATTTTTTATATATTTTTGATTATTAATTTCTATGGCATTTTCAAATAAAGGATGAGCATTATTTATATGATAATTCTCATAATTTTTTTCTTTAAAAAAATCCATAGCTTGGACTAAATTTTCCAAAGCATAAATTGTTAAATTAGGTATCATTGAAGCTTTTTGTGCTATGGCTTTTGGCACCACTACCTTGGCATTTTGTACTTTTGCACTTAAAAAAAGCAAGATAGAAAATAAACTAGCAGTACTTTTTATACTTCCATCTAAACCAAGTTCCCCAAAAACAAAAAAGTCATCTAAATTTTCTTTTTGAAATAAAATCAAAATCGCAATGGCTAAGTCAAAATGAGAGCCATTTTTAGGGATATCTGAAGGACTTAAGTTAATAGTTATTTTTTGTGCTGGAAAATTGAAATTTTGACTTAATAAAGTTGCCTTAACTCTTTCTGTGCTTTCTTTAATAGTGGAATTTGCAAGACCTACTATACTAAAACCTGGCAAACCTCTTGTGAAAGTTGATTCTACATCGATAATATCAAGCTCTGTAGAAAAACTTGCACATTTTAGTTTTTTCATTTGTTCTTTTTGGATTTTTTCTTAAAGTCTTTGTCAAATTTTTGGCGCTTTAAAAAAGAAAGTTTTTCTATAAATAAATGTCCATCAAGATGATCAACTTCATGTTGAATAGCCACCGCTAAAAAATCATGTGCTTGTAAACTTTGTGGCTTACCAAATCTATCTTGATAATCAAGTTGTATATTTTTATAACGCATTACATCTTCATAAAAACCTGGTATGCTTAAACAACCCTCATTGCAAGAAATTTTTTCATCATCTAAAGGTGTTATAATGGGATTAATAATTTCTAAAAGGGTTTGCTTGTCTTCTTTTTGCTTACCTTCTTCATCACCAATATCTACAAGCAAAGCTCTAATTGGCACATCAACTTGAATAGCCGCTAAACCTACGCCCTTATTAGCTATCATTGTTTCATACATGTCATCTAAAAGCACATGTAAGTCTTTATCAAAATTTTCTACTTTTTTTGACTCTAAAAATAATCTTGGATTAGGATAGGTAATTATCTCTCTTATCATTTTTCTTTTTCCACTATTATAAAGGGTTCTAAATTTTTTCCTGAATCTTTTAAAGCTTCAATACATTTTTCTATTAATTCTTCGCTTTTGCTGTCTTGATTAACAGCACTTATAGCCACTTCAACATCTACTTCTATTTCTTTATCTGCTAGAAAAAAATTGGAATTTTCTAAAGATTCTAATATTTTATTGCATATTTCTTGTGCTTTTTCTAAATTTGTATGAGAAATCATCATAGCAAAGACATTGTTTCCACAATGGGCTACTATATCGCTTGAAGAGACATTTTTACTAAAAATCCTACACACACCTTTTAAGAAAGCATTTTTTTCTTTTTGAGTATAAGTTTGCTCAAGAATTTCTTCTTTTACTCTAAAAAATATTAAGGAAGTATGATAATTATATTTTGCATTACTTTCAATGCTTTTTTCTAAATTTTCTAAAAAGTATTTTTTATTATAAACTCCAAATTTAGAGTCAAAATCACTTTGCTCTTCTATATGTTTATAAGTTTGTCTAACCTCATCAAAATTTTCTTTAATCTCATCTGAGTATTTATCTAAAATGCTAGAAAACCTTGAAAGATCTGCTTCAAGAGCGTGAATTACATTAGAAACTGCTAAATTACCTGTGCTAATTGCAAGCTCTGAATTACGTCTTCTTAGCATATCTTTAACTGTTTCAAGATGCCTATAAATCATAGCAATGTATTGCAATAATGCCGAAGTAGAACTAAAACTTTTTTTGATTTCTTGCTCTATATTTGCACGTTTGATACCATCATCATTTTGCTCAAATTCCATAATCTCGCTAACTTTTTTCTTAAAAGCCACCGGACGCTCTTCAAGCATTTTTTGAAAATAAACTCCATAATTAGTTGGTGTTGGAGGTACATTATCTTTTACAAGCTCAGTCAAAATAGACTTTGCAAATTTTTCAAATTCACCTCCACTAATTTTTTGAATTTTTGGAGCTTCTTTGGCTGGAGTTGGATCACTACTTAAATTTAAATCAGCAAATAAATCATCATCTAACATTGCTATGTTTTTCCTTATTTAAAACTTTTTTCCAAAACCTTATCGATTAAGCCATATTCTTTAGCTTCCACAGCACTCATAAAAAAGTCTCTATCAGTGTCTTTTTCTATTTTAGAGAGTTTTTGTTTGGTGTTTTTAGCCAAAATATCATTTAAAATTGCTTTTAATCTTAGAATTTCTTTTGCTTGAATTTCTATATCAGTTGCTTGCCCTCTTGCACCACCTAGTGGTTGATGGATCATAATTCTTGAATTTGGCAATGCAAATCTTTTCCCTGGAGCACCACAACTAAGTAAAAATGCACCCATAGAAGCAGCTTGACCAATACAAATAGTACTTACATCAGCTTTAATATAATTCATCGTATCATAAATACTAAATCCACTGGTTACAACCCCGCCTGGTGAGTTAATATAAAGATAAATATCTTTTTGAGGATCTTCAGCCTCTAAAAATAAAAGCTGAGCTACGATAGAAGCAGCAAGATCATCATTAATCTCACCACTTAACATAATAATCCTATCTTTTAAAAGCCTTGAGTATATATCATAGCTTCTTTCGCCCCTGCTTGTTTTTTCAACTACATAAGGTATGTATGAGCTCATTATTTTTCACTTTCTTTTTCAGTTTTCTTTTTATCGTTTTTTTTGAAAATATCAGCAAAAAGTTTTTCTTCAATTAAAGACATTTTAATTGCAGGTAATGCACCTTGTTTTTTATAATTATCTAAATGTTCTTGTGGGTTAAAGCCATATCTATAAGCTTCAAAATAAATCGCTTGGATTAATTCTTGATCACTTACTGTAACATTTCTAAGTTTTGCTAACTCATCTATAATGAAAGTTAATTTTACGCTTTTTTGTGCATCTTCTTTAAAACTTTCTCTTTTTTCTTTATATTTAGCTTCATCTTTAAATTCTTTTAATTCTTCTTCGCTTAAAGTTCTTAAAGAGCTTCTAAATTGCATATCTGTTTCTTGCTCTACTATATTTCTTGGTAAAACAAAGTCAAATTTAGCTACCAAAGCTTCTGCAAATTGATTTTTAAGCTCATCATTGATAAGTTTAAAGATTTTTTCATTTTTTAGTTGCTCTTTTAATTTTGCGTCTAATTTTTCAACACTTGGTTCTTTTTCTTCAGGCAACAAGCTTTTTAAAAGCTCTTCATTTAATTCAGGCATTTTAAGTTCTTGAATTTCATGAATTTTTACTTTAAATACCGCATCTTTTCCTGCTAAATGTGCTGCACCATATTCTTTTGGAAAAGTTACATTAATATCTTTTTCCTCGCCTGCTTTTAAACCAATCATACCTTCTTCAAATCCTGGTATGAATTGTTTTGAACCAATTTCTAAAACATAATTTTGAGCTTTTCCGCCATCAAAAGCTTTACCATCAACAAAACCTTCAAAATCAAATTTAGCAAAATCGCCTTCTTTTAAAGCTCTTGCCTCTTTAATCGCTTCAGGAGTTGCAAATCTTTTTAATAATTCTTCTTTTTTTGCGTCAATTTCTTTTTGAGTTACTTTTGGTGTATTATAAGTTGGAATTAGTTCTTCATATCCATCTAATTTTACTTCTGGTCTAAAAGATAATACCATTTGAGCTTCAATAGCACCATCTTTTCTATCAAATTTTTCAAAATATGGTTCACCTACTAAATCTTTAGCCTCTTTTTTAACTTCTTTTAAAGCACCATCTACAGCATTTCTTAAAAGATCTTGCTCCGCATCTCTTGTAAGCTCTTTTTCATATCTTTTAAGTATAGCAGCAACAGGAACTTTTCCTGCTCTAAAACCATCCATTTTCATAGTTTTAGATGCTTTTTTAGCTAATTTTTCAACTTCTGCTTTAATAGCTCCTTGAGCGATTTTCACAGTAGCATTTGCATTTGCAAAATCAATTAGTTTTGCTGTAACTTCCATAATATTTTCCCTTTTTAAATAAAATTTTTTGATAATATACCAAAATTTTCCTTATCACTTTATATAAAAATAAAAATATGTTAAAATTTTAATTTTTGATGGAGAAAAAATGCAAGAAAAATTTGAACAATCAGTAAAAAATATGTTAGAAATTATCGGAGAAAATCCACAAAGAGAAGGACTTTTAAAAACTCCTACAAGAGTTTTTAAAGCTTTTGAATTTTTAAATAGTGGTTATAAACAAGATCCAAAACAAATACTAAATGATGCCTTATTTGAAAGCTCAAACAATGAAATGGTTTTAGTAAGAGATATAGAATTTTATAGTCTTTGTGAACATCATCTTTTGCCTTTCTTTGGGCGCGTACATGTTGCGTATATACCAGATAAAAAAGTTGTAGGGCTTAGTAAAATTCCACGCCTTGTGGAAGTTTTTGCAAGACGCTTGCAAATTCAAGAACAACTCACAGAACAAATCGCAGAAGCTTTGATGGAACATGTAGGTGCAAAAGGTGTTGGAGTGGTTATTGAAGCAAGACATATGTGTGTTGAAATGCGTGGAGTGCAAAAGGCAAATTCTACCACTAGCACTTCAGCCTTAAGAGGTAGTTTTTTAAAAAGTGAAAAAACAAGAAAAGAATTTTTTACCTTAATTAACTCAGCAAAACAGGTCAGATTTTAATGGGCTTAGAAAAACTTCGTAGCAAAATTGCTTCACAAAATCTTGCTAGCGTTTTTGGGCAAATTACTAAAATTTCAAGCACTAGTATAGAAATAAATGGCTTAAAAACTAGCATAGGTGATATCATTAAAATAGTTTCTAGTGAAGATGAGAGCAAAGAAGCTATGGCTATGGTGGTAGAAGTAGATGAAAATTTAAGCTATTTGAGTCCTTTTGGTTTTGTAGAAGGTTTTAAAATAGGCGATCGTGCTTTTATTAATGATGCGGGTATGCAAATAGGAGTTAGTGATGAACTTTTGGGAAGAGTAGTTGATCCTTTTATGCGACCAAAAGATGGTAAAGGACCGATTGAGGCAAGTAAATTTATGCCTATTATGCGTGCACCTATCGATGCGATGAAACGAGGTTTAATAGAAGAAGTTTTCCCAGTAGGTGTTAAAACAATAGATGCGCTTTTAACTTGCGGGGTAGGACAAAAACTTGGGATTTTTGCAGGAAGTGGGGTTGGCAAATCAACTCTTATGGGCATGATAGTAAAAAATTCCAAAGCTCCCATTAAAGTCATAGCTTTAATCGGTGAGCGTGGTAGAGAAATTCCTGAATTTATACAAAAAAATCTTGGTGGCAAGCTTGATGATACCGTGATTATCGTTGCAACAAGCGATGATAGTGCGCTAATGAGAAAATACGGAGCATTTTGCGCTATGAGTGTGGCTGAGTATTTTAAAGAACAAGGTAAAGATGTATTGTTTATCATGGATAGTGTAACGCGTTTTGCTATGGCTCAAAGAGAAATAGGCCTAGCTCTAGGTGAACCACCTACAACAAAAGGTTATCCACCAAGCGTTTTAAGTCTTTTACCTCAGCTTATGGAACGTGCAGGAAAAGAAGAAGGTAAAGGTACTATAACAGCTTTTTTTACCGTGCTTGTGGATGGAGATGATATGAGTGATCCAATAGCCGATCAAAGTAGATCTATCCTAGATGGGCATATAGTACTTAGTCGCGAACTCACTGACTTTGGAATTTATCCACCTATAAATATACAAAATTCAGCTTCAAGGGTTATGGGAGATATTATTAGTGATGAGCACAAGCTAGCTGCTAGAAAATTTAAGCGTTTAAATTCTTTGCTTAAAGAAAATGAGGTTTTACTTAGAATTGGTGCTTACCAAAAAGGTACTGATAAAGAACTTGATCAAGCTATTACCAAGAAAGATTTTATGCAACAATTTCTAAGCCAAAATCCTGAAGAAAGCTTTGAATTTGAAGACACGATTAATATGCTTAAGATGATTGATATGCAATAATTGGAATGATTCTTGCTTTTTTCATGATAAAAAGTCATGAAAAAAGGATGGATCATGTCAAATGTAGCATTTTTAGATCACCAACAAAACTTAGGTTTAAAATATACTGATATTTGTCAAAATATTTTTGAAAGAGAAATCTTTACACATATGTTTTTAGAATGTGTATGTTTTGATCTATTAGAAGGTAAAGCTAAATTAAAATATTTAAAAATTATTGCTTCAAAAGAAAATTTTATAGTTGAGTTTAAAATCAATAATCAAAAAAAATCTTTTATTATTAATGATAAAAAGATTTTGAATGAGGAATTTAACTCAAAAAGAATGACTCAAGATGAATATGAAAGAGAGATTGCTAGAATTTATCAAATAGAGAGATATTTAAAAACGCAAAGCAATCTTCAAAATTTCTCTAGCGAAATCAGTACTATAATGAAAAATCTTTTTAAAGATATGGATGAGTTTAAAAACTATATCGATACGCTTGAAGCCAAAGAAAACACCCACAATCATTACTTATCAAAAATTTACAATATAGCTTAATATTAACCAAACTTTGCCGATAATATTACTAATCCAAACAAAAGGAGTATGTTATGGGCGAAGTTACTAACAATCAAGCAAGTTTAATGCTTAACATTGCAACTACTATGATGAAAAAAACCATAGAAGCCAATGAAAATGCAGTAATGCAAGTACTTGAAGGCGTAAATGCAAACCCTACTCCAACTACTACTCCTAGCACTAGTTCAGGATTACTTGACATTTACGCTTAAATTTTCTCTTCGATTCAAAAATTTTGGCATAACTTTTGCTTTTTTGCAGTTAAGCAATATTTTTGAAGAGAAGAGTTATGTTTATAAATTCTAATGTTAATCCATATCAGAATTTTGCAAATTATCCTTTTGTAAAAACTGAACACACAGAAGAAAAAAAAGAAAATACTAATATTAAAAGTGATTTACTTGATATCAAAGGTTCTAATTTAGATTACAAGATAACCTATGCAAGTGAATTTGGTTTTAGAATCAACGAGCAAGGTTTTTTTGAAAAAGATCTTAATAAAACAGCTGCTTTGCCTCTTGATTATGATATTAACATAAAAAGTATAAGAGAGATTTCAAAGCAACTTATAAAGCTTGATGAGAATTTAAACTATAATAAAATAGACTTACCAAGACTTTTAAATACTTATCATAATACATTAAAAACCATTAATCATGAATTTCAAAAAAATGATAATAGCTTTTTAAATAAAGCTCAAATTTCAGAGTTAAATCAAGGCTATAGTTACACTTATGAAGGAAAAATTTTAAAAGTTTATGAAAATGCTAAAAGTCTACAAAGTGCAAAAGAGACAAATAAAAATTTAAATACTTTAATGCTTGATAATAAAATAGGTGATTTTGCTTTTAATACAAGCATAGAAAACACAGCTAGCAATCCTATTATAAAACCTTATCTAAACCGTCAAGGTGCAGTTTCTAAAAGTGGATTATTGCTTAATTATATTTACCATGATTTAAAAGAACAAAACCATCAAAAGGCTAATTTCTTTTTATCTCCTATTGAATTAGATATATCTTCTAATATAAATTTTCAAAAACTCATGAGAGGTCAAATGAGTATGCAAGATTATCTAAGTGAAAGCAATAAAGAAAAAATGAGTTTTGATTTATACTTGCATATTAATGGGGTGGATAAAAACAATACTTCAGAAGATAAACTTTCGGTTTTTTTTCAACAATACATTAACTATCAACATAGTATCAACATGCAAGAATTTGCAAATTCAAGTTCTATTTATAGTCTTTATAGCGAACAAGTTAGTAAAGAAATTGAAGTTTTAAAAGAAGAATTCAATCAAAACAATCCTAATATTGATCTTGAAAAAATCAATACTCAAAAAGAACTTTTAGATACTCAATTTTTAGAAAATCGCAAAAGGCAAGCAAGTATTAATAAAATTTTACACTCTTATTTAAACGCTATGGCTTAAACTTGTGCTAAAATAATAACAAAAATTTTTGCACAAGTTAAAAACTTACTTGATTTAATATTAAATTTAATATTTTAGTGTATATTAACAAAAAAGATAAAAATTATCCTAATTAAAGGAGTATAATTTGAAAGTATATTTAGATAATAATGCAACAACACAACTTGCACCAGAAGCTTACGAGCTTATGAAACCTTTTTTAAAAGAATATTATGGTAATCCAAATAGCCTTCATCAATGGGGTAGCGCAACTCACCCTGCTTTAAAAGAAGCTATGGATAAACTTTATACAGGACTTGGGGCAAGTGATTTAGATGATATCATTATCACTTCCTGTGCTACAGAGAGTATTAATTGGGTATTAAAAGGTGTGTATTTTGATAGAATTTTAAATAGTGATAGAAATGAAGTAATCATTTCTAGCGTGGAACATCCTGCAGTAGCTGCTAGTGCTATGTTTTTAAAATCCTTAGGGGTTAAGGTCATAGAGCTTGGCGTTGATCATGAGGGTGTTTCTAGTGTAAAAGATCTAAAAGAAGCTATTTCAGATAAAACTGCCCTAGTGAGTATTATGTGGGCAAATAACGAAACTGGTATGATTTTTCCTATAGAAGAAATGGTTCAAATTGCTCATGAATATGGAGCATTATTTCATACTGATGCAACTCAAGCTGTTGGAAAAATCAAGGTTAATTTTGCAAAAACTGGGGTTGATTTTGCTTCATTTTCTGCACATAAATTCCATGGCCCAAAAGGTGTAGGTGGACTTTATATTAAAAAAGATATAGAATTAACTCCACTTTTACATGGTGGTGAGCATATGGGTGGTAGAAGAAGTGGAACTTTAAATGTGCCGTATATTATAGCAATGGCAGAAGCTTTAAGAATTGCAAATACTATGCTTGATTTTGAAAACTCACACATTAGAAGATTAAGAGATAAATTAGAAGATTTAATTTTAGCTATGCCTGATACAAGTGTAGTTGGAGATAGATCAAGAAGAGTTCCTAATACCATCTTAGCTAGCATTAAAGGCGTAGAAGGCGAAGCTATGCTTTGGGATTTAAATAAAAATGGTATAGCAGCAAGTACTGGTTCAGCCTGTGCTAGCGAAGCACTTGAGAGTAATCCTATCATGGAAGCAATTGGTGCTGAAAATGATTTAGCTCATACTGCCTTAAGACTTTCTTTATCAAGATTTAATACAGAAGATGAAATTGATTATACAGCAGAGCAAATAAAAAAAGCAACACAAAGACTTAGAGCAATCTCAAGTACTTATGCATATAAGCCTGAAAATATTTAAAGGATAAAAAATGGCAAAGAATAATTTAATTGGCGGATCAATTTGGGATGAGTATTCTCAAAAGGTACAAGATAGAATGAATAATCCTCGACATATGGGAGAATTTACACAAGAAGATGCACAAAAAGCAAACGCAAAACTTATTGTTGCAGATTTTGGAGCCGAAAGCTGTGGTGATGCAGTTAGACTTTATTGGCTAGTGGATGAAAAAACAGATAAAATTATTGATGCGAAATTTAAAAGCTTTGGTTGTGGTACAGCAATAGCAAGTAGTGATACTATGGTTGATCTTTGTATAGGTAAAACCGTAGATGAGGCTGTAAAAATTACAAATTTAGATGTTGAATTTGCTATGAGAGATAATCCGCAAACCCCTGCAGTACCACCGCAAAAAATGCATTGTTCGGTTATGGCTTATGATGTTATCAAACAAGCTGCAGCACATTACAAAGGAGTTAATCCTGAGGACTTTGAAGATCAAATCATAGTTTGTGAATGTGCTAGGGTAAGCCTTGGAACTATCAAAGAAGTAATTAAACTAAATGATTTACATACAGTAGAAGAAATCACACAATTTACCAAAGCAGGTGCTTTTTGTAAATCTTGTATAAAATCTGGTGGACATGAGAAAAAAGATTATTATCTTGTAGATATTTTAGCTGAAACTAGAGCTGAAATGGAAAGAGAAAGATTAAAAGATCAAAGTAAAGCTGATATTGCTTTTGATGATATGACCATGGTTAAACAATTAAAAGCAGTAGAGGCTGTTTTAGATAGTGATGTACGTCCAATGTTACACGGAGATGGTGGAGATTTAGAAGTAATTGATATACAAAAAAGTGAAAATAAAAATATAGATGTATATATACGCTATCTTGGAGCATGTAGTGGCTGTTCAAGTGGGAGTGGCGCAACCTTATATGCTATAGAAAATATTTTACAAGAAGAACTTAGCCCAAATATACGCGTTATACCTGTTTAAAAGTTTTTTGTATTAGTTTTTATATAAAAATCAAACCTTTTTATGTTAAAATACTCCTTTTTAGTAAAAATAAAAGGTTTGATTTATGCATAGAATTCATACACTTGTCAAAAGTGAAACTTTTCCTGGCGTTTTGCTAATATTTTTTACTGTACTTGCATTAATTTTACAAAACAGCTCTTTAACAGATCAATATACCAATTTTTTAAATATTCCATTCGGATTTCAAGCAGGTAGCTTAGAAATTTTTAAACCTCTACTTTTATGGATTAATGATGGGCTTATTGCGATTTTTTTCTTTGCTATAGGACTTGAACTAAAATACGAAGTTACAAAAGGACAACTCAATAGTATAAAAGCTATGTCCCTACCTGTATTTGCTGCACTTGGTGGCATGATAGTGCCTGCTTTAATTTTTGCATTTTTTAATTATAAAGATACTTTTGCTTTACAAGGTTGGGCTATACCAACAGCTACTGATGTAGCTTTTGCAGTTGGAATTTTAATGCTTTTAGGCAAAAAAGTGCCAAGTTCTTTAAAGCTATTTTTACTTTCTTTAGCTATATTTGATGATCTGGGTGCAATTATTGTAATCGCTTTATTTTACACAAGCGAACTATCGGTTTTTGCTATGATTGCTGCTTTAGTATGCATGTTGGCACTTTATCTCTTAAATCATTTCCACGTTACTAAAAAATCTTTTTATATCATCATAGCTATAGTATTTTGGATAAGTATGTTAAAAAGTGGAGTGCATGCAACTTTAGCAGGTGTGATTACTGCTTTATTTATACCACTTGAGACAAAAAATGGAAAATCATTTTTGAAAGAAATTGAACACGATTTAGCGCCTTGGGTGAGTTACTTTATATTACCTATTTTTGCTTTTGCAAATGCAGGAGTTGATTTAAAAGATATGGATCCAGGCTTTATGTTTTCTTCAGTTAGCCTAGGAATTATCTTAGGCTTATTTTTAGGAAAGCAAATTGGAGTATTTTTATTTTCATATATTAGTATAAAATTGGGGCTAGCAAAGCTTCCACAAAATGTTAATTTTAAACAACTCTATGGAGTTTGTATACTTACAGGCATAGGTTTTACGATGAGCTTTTTTATAGATGGATTAGCTTATCAAAACAGCAATATTTTCGCATATTCGGATAAATTAGCCATTTTAGTTGCTTCACTATTAAGTGCTGTAATAGGATATTTTTATCTAAAACTTATATATAGCTTTAAAAAATGAAAATTAAGAATTATCAAAAATTTTTATCATTAGAAATATTAGGAGGGTTATTGCTTTTAGGAGCAACAATCCTTGCTCTTATGCTTAAAAATAGTCCCTATGGACAACATTATATGGATTTTCTTAGCGTGGAAATGGGTATAAAAGTAGGAGTATGGGAGTTATTTAAACCCTCATTACTATGGATTAATGATGGGCTTATTGCAATTTTTTTCTTTGCTATAGGACTTGAATTAAAAAAAGAATTTGTTCAAGGTGAATTTAAAACTCTTAGCAATATCACTCTACCTTTAATGGCTGCTATAGGTGGTATAGTAGTACCTGCTTTAATATTTTGCGCTATTAATTTTAACGACGCTTATGTTTTAAAGGGTTGGGCTATACCAACAGCTACTGACACCGCCTTCGCTTTAGTTATACTTGCCATGTTAAAACAACGCATACCAAGTTCTTTAAAAATATTTTTAGTGTCTTTAGCAATTTTTGATGATGTAGGAGCTATTTTAATCATTGCTATTTTTTATACTAGCGAACTTTCTACTTTGGCTTTTTTTGTAGCATTTTGTTGCATTATAGGTTTATTTGTATTAAATCGTCTAGGTAATGAAAGAAAATCTTTTTACTATATACTTGGCACTTTACTTTGGCTTAGTGTATTAAAAAGTGGAGTTCATGCGACTTTAGCCGGTATTATTACCGCTTTATTTATTCCTGTATATACAAAAAATAATCATGCTTTATTGGAAGAAATCGAACATGGATTAAAATTTTGGATTGCTTTTGTCATACTTCCCATTTTTGCTTTTGCTAACGCAGGGGTTGATCTTTCTAAAATCCAAACTCATATGCTATTTAGTGGTGTAAGCATGGGTATATTTTTAGGACTTTTTATCGGAAAACAACTCGGTGTTTTTGGATTTGCTTATATGGCAATTAAATTTAAACTTGCAAAATTACCAAAAGATGCAAATTTTAAACAGCTCTATGGAGTTTGCATACTTACAGGCATAGGTTTTACGATGAGTTTTTTTATAGATGCACTTGCTTATGAAGTTAGTGATATATTTAATTTTGTGGATAACTTTGCAATTTTATTAGCTTCATTAGCTTCTGGTGTATTTGGATATATTTACTTACGCTTTATTAAGTAATTAAGTTTTTTTTAAATTAAATAAGATATAATTTCATTTCTTATTTATATTTAATTGGCCCATTCGTCTAGCGGTTAGGACATCGCCCTTTCACGGCGGTAACACGAGTTCGAGTCTCGTATGGGTCACCACTCTTTTAAATTCTAATATAAAAATATCATAAATTTCATTCCCATAAGGAGATTTTTTTATTTGTGCGTATAATTAATATATCAAATAAAAAAGACCTATTAATAAAAGCTTCTAAATGGTTTTCTGAAAAATGGGACATTGATGAAAAGATTTATTTTAAAAGTATAAAAAATAGTTTTAATAGCCAAACAATTCCTCAGTGGTATTTGGTTTTAGATAAAAATACAATCATAGCTGGAGCTGGGATTATACAAAATGATTTTCACAAAAGAAAAGATTTAGAACCAAATTTATGTGCTTTATATGTTGAAGAAAATTATAGAGGAAATAAAATATCTAGTCAATTGCTAAAATTTATAAAAAATGATTTAAAAACAAAGAATATAAATAAATTTTACCTACTAACAGAGCTTGTAGGATTTTATGAAAAGTATGATGGAATTTTTATTGAAAATATTGTAGATAATGAAGCTTATCCTTTAAGAGTCTATAAGATAGAATTTTAACCTTCTTTATTTTCCCCATCTTTAAAAGAAAATATAGGCAAACTTAAGCCATAGTATATTGCCAAAAGCCTTGCTATAGTTCCTACAATCAACGAAGTAAGAATTACCCATAACTCATCTACACCCAAAATATACAATATATAATACAAAGCCCCTGTTAATATAGCAACACCTGCATAAATTTCTTTTTGAAACACAAGTGGTATCCTAGCACATAATATATCTCTTAATATCCCACCAAACACACCAGTAATCACGGCTGAACTCACAGCCACTATAAAACCATATCCCATTTCTATTGCAATTTGTGCACCTAAAACACTAAAAACAACCAAACCTATAGCATCTAAAATCAAAAAAAGTTTTTCAAGCCTTATAACATATTTAGCAATTTTTGTTGTAATCATAGCTGCAACACAAATTAAAATCACATACTCAGGAGTTTTGATCCAAGTTAGTGGATGATGATCAAGTAAAATATCTCTAATCGAACCTCCACCAATGGCTGTTACTAAAGCTATAAATATCACTCCAAAAAGATCCATTTTATGCCTTCCTGCAGCAATAGCTCCTGTCATTGCATCAACGGTAATTCCGATAATATAAAGTATAGTTAAAAGCATAATGAGTTAAAAACCCTTGTTTAAACAAGGGTTAGTTTTTACTTACGATATTAATAATATTTTGAGCTACTTTTTTAGCAATCGGCTCAACAAATTCAGCAGGAGAAGTAAATCCTACACAAGAGCAATTAATCTCACCTAAAACATATTTATCTTTACCATTTTCATCTGTATCTAAGATAAAATCCGCTGTCCAAATCAAAGGAATATCGTAATTTCCAAGTTTTGAGCGAATTTCTGGCAATGTTGCTAAAAACCAATCTACCAACTCTTGCCAATCTTTTGGTTCATCATATCTATATTTTGCACCTGAAAAAAGTGTAGCAGAAAATGCATCAGCACCTTCTGCAGGTTTTTTATGCACTACATAAATTGGAGTATGATAAAGCATTAAAATTCTAATCTCACCTTCTTTAATACGCGGTAAGAAAGTCATATCTACAAGCATACCATTATCGCCTACAATGTATTGCTCACAAAAATCCATAAACTCACCAAGCTCTCTTTCTTCTGTGTGGTTATCTTTAGCTTCTGTACATTTGATTTTTGCGTTTAATGGCACGCTCACAGCCCCTACTGGTAGCTCATCTATCAATCTAACACGCCAAATTCCCTCTCCAGTTGAGCCACGATTTTGTTTTAAAACCCTCTCACCTTTTGCTAAAGTTTTTGGGAAACTTTCTTTAAAAGTTTTAATATCATAATATGCATAAGTATCTTCAGGTACTAAAGCAGTTTTATTTAGCTTAGTCAAAGCATCTTTAGCACCATATCCTATCATCGCATCAGGATGAGACATGCCTATAACCCCATTTGCACAAAGTTTTCTAAGCATATCAAAATACTCATTTTCTTCTTTTAAATTTCCTGGGTTGATTCTAGAAACATAAGCATCAGCATTATTTTTTACATATTCATAAATTTCATCTTTTTTTTCTACTTCAAAGAAGATAACCTCAGCATTCCAACCTTGTTCTTTTAAAGCATTTACCATAGGCATAGTATCTTTTCTATGGCCATCTTCACCTTTGTCACTACCACCTCTAACTTCAAAAAATACGATATTTTTTTTCATATTGCTCCCTTTTTAAAGATATTTTATCATCATATCAAAACAAGTATTAAATTTTTATTTATTTTTTCCATAAATACGTTGTAAATTTTGCAAATTTGAGCTTGCATTTAAAAGTAAAGCATCGGCCATGCAAACTGCTACCATAGCATTTACTACAACACTACCTCTTATACCTACACAAGGATCGTGTCTACCTTTTAACTCATGTATAATATTTTCTCCTTGAATATTTTGTGTTTGTTGGGGCAAAAATATAGAAGGGGTTGGTTTAAAATATGTTTTTATATCAATAAAATTTCCATTAGAAATTCCACCCAACAATCCTCCGCTATGATTGCTTAAAAACACTCCATATTTTAATTCATCATTATTTTCATTTCCATTCATATAACTACTTTGAATACCACTTCCTATTTCTACAGCTTTAACCGCATTTATACCCATGATTGCATGAGCAAGTTTTGAATCAAGTTTATCATACAAAGGCTCACCTAAGCCTTTGATAGGATTTTTTACTCTAGTAAAAACTCTTGCACCTATACTATTTTTAGCCTTTTTGGCTTTCAAAATTTCATCTTTAAAGTTTTGTTCTAAATTTTTATCTAAAGCATAAACTTCACTATTTTTAGCATAATCAAAATCAAACTCATCATTGCTAAGTTTACTATCAATACTTCCTACTCCAAAAACTCCGCTCATTATTTCTATATCAAACTCTTTTAAAAGCATACAAGCTAAAGCTCCTGCTGCTACTCTTGCTACACTTTCTCTAGCGCTAGCTCTTCCACCACCTCTATAATCTCTAATACCATATTTGTGATAATAAGTAAAATCAGCATGCCCTGGACGAAATACATCTTTTTCATAATCTTTTGAACGTGTATTTTCATTATACACCAAAACACTTATAGGAGTTCCTGTTGTATAACCTTCAAAAACTCCACTTAAAACTTGAGCTTTATCTTCTTCTTTTCTAGGAGTACTAAATTTATTTTGACCTGGTTTTCTTTTATCTAGCATTTCTTGTAAAAAATCAAAGTCAAACTTCACCCCTGCTGGCATACCATCTATCACACAACCTATAGCTTGACCATGAGATTCGCCAAAGCTTGTAAATTTAAATCTTACTCCAAAGCTATTCATAGTTTTCCTAATTTTTCAAGTGCGATTTTAGCACATTGTTGCTGGGCTTCTTTTTTACTACCTGCTGTAGATCTTGCTACTTCTATGCCTTGAATTTTTACTGCAATTTCAAATTGCTTTTTATGATCAGGCCCAAAAGCCTTTACTACAATATACTCAGGAGTGCCCGCCATATTTGCTTGTGTAATTTCTTGCAATCTTGTTTTATAATCTTTAAACAAACTTTGCGTGTCAATATGCGGATAAACTTCATTAAGCAAATTTAATGCTATATTTTTAGTTTTTTCAAAACCTATTTCTAAATACAAAGCTCCCATTAGTGCTTCAAAAGCATCAGAAAGTATGGAAGGCTTATTGCGTCCATCGTTGTTTTCTTCTGCAATAGACATAAAAATACATGTTCCAAGATCAAGTTTTTGCGCTAAGGTTGCAAAAGATTTTTCATTCACCAAAGCTGCTCTAAGCTTAGAAAGGTTCCCTTCTGAGTCTTTTTGAAATTTAAAAAACAAAAACTCCCCTACCACTAAATCCATCACCGCATCACCTAAAAACTCTAATCTTTCGTTGTTATAAGGCTTTTTGTAACTTTTATGCGTCAAAGCTTCGATGAGTAATTGCTCATTTTTAAAATGATAATTTAGTCTTTCTTGGAGTTTTTTAAGCATTTATTGACCTTTCTTCTTGGAGCTTTAAGGCTGCATTTCTTGCTAGCTCATCACAACGCTCATTTAATTCATGGCCATTGTGTGCTTTGATCCAAAAAGCAGTTATTTTATGATCTTTAGCTACTTTTAAATACTCTTTCCAAAGATCAATATTTTTTTTACCCTTAAAATCTTTTTTTACCCAACCTTCAAGCCACTCATTAATACTTTGCACCATTAAATTTGAATCTGTGTATAATTTTACCTCACAAGGTTCTTTTAAAGCTTTTAAAGCTTCTATAATAGCCATTAACTCCATACGATTATTTGTTGTATTCTCACAAGCCCCGCTTTGTTCTTTTTGGTAATTTTTATAAGTTAAAACATAAGCCCACCCTCCAAAACCAGGGTTGTTTAAACAAGAGCCATCAGTATAAATTTCAATATTTTTCAAGCTTTTACCTCATAATAAATCTCACATTTTCCAAATTCATAGCAAAATGGACAATGGTAAAAAAACAAAGGACTTTGATTTTTACAATTATTACACACATAAGTAAAGCTAAGATTTGCACTTAACTCATTATCATTTAAAATTTTTAAAATTTTTAGTTTATGATTTTTGATAGAAATAGATTTTGTACTTAAATTTTTTGCATAAAAAAACTCATGATATTTTTCATCTTCAAGATTAAGCGGGCTTTTGCATTCATTAAGCAAATCAATGATATTTTCAAATTTAGGCATTTGAGTAAGTTTGTCTTTATAATGCAAAAAGCAAAGTCTTAAAATAAACTCATTATTCTTACTTAAAGCTAAAATTTCTTTTATTTTTTGCTCTTGCTCTTTAGAGCTTGTTTGAATTTTCAAAGCCTTTATTAAAGCTTTTTCTGCATATATATTTTCTCCTAGCTCAAACAAACATTCTAAAACATCTAAAACCTTATCATAATCTTTAAGTTTTAAATAAACAATTTTCAAAAGTTTTAAGCTTTCTTTATTGCGTGCTTTGATTTTTAAAGCATTCAATAAAGCTTCTACGCTACGCTCTAAAAATCCTGCTTTTAAATAAACTTGTGCTAGCGAAAAAAAGATAAACTCTTTTTGGCTTGCCTCATTTGCTTTTTGCAAAGCTATAAGATAAATCCCTACAGCTTTTTCAAATTCACCACTTTTAGTAAAAATTTGAGCTAAAAAATTTAAATTTTCAATGCTTAAATTAGCATTTTTTAAAATTTGTTGATGTGTAGAGTTAATTTCAAATTTTTTTACAAAGCGATCAAGTTTGCTTTTTTGGTCCTTATTTGCAAAAATACGCCATATATAATGTGAGCTAGCTATGATAAAAACTAAAGCGGTTAAAACAATAAGACCAAATAAAGGATCGCGGTATTCTACAAAGAAAAAATCCATAACCTTGCAACTTAATTTTCAAATTTATAACAATTATAGCTAAATGCTTATATAATTTTCTTTAAGGTTTAAAGATGATAGAACAAGCAAGTATAGAACAACTTTTACAAAAAACAGATATTGTTGATATCATAGCTCACTATGTTGAAGTGAAAAAACAAGGCTCAAGCTATGTATGCGTTTGCCCTTTTCATGATGATAAAAATCCTAGTATGCATATTAATTCCATTAAAGGATTTTATCATTGTTTTGCATGTAAGGCTGGGGGTAATGTTTTTAAATTTGTAATGGATTATGAGAAATTAAACTTTGTTGAAGCAGTGGAAAAAGTCGCTTCGTGGAGTAATTTTTCACTTACTTACACCTCACAAAAACAAGATAACAAAAAATCCATCATCCATATCTTACCTATTCTTAATGCTTTTTATAAACAAAATTTAGCTAAAAATAAAGAAGCTTTAGTTTATCTTTATAAAAGAGGTTTAAATGATGAAGATATTAGAACCTTTGAACTAGGATTTGCACCAAGCTCTAATGAAACACTAAGACTTTTACAAAATGAACAAATCACTCAAGAAGAAGCCCTAGAAGTAGGTGCAATAAAACAAAATGAAAATGGTGCTTATGCAAGTTTTATCAACCGCATTACTTTTAGTATTTATGATCATAAAAATTTACTCATAGGTTTTGGTGGTAGAACTTTAGATGAAAACAATATGGCAAAATATGTTAATTCACCCCAAAGTAAACTTTTTGACAAATCACGCGTTTTTTATGCACTCAATTTAGCAAAAGATGCTATTTATAAGCAAAAAGAAATGATAATTTGCGAGGGTTATATGGACGCTATAGCCTTTCATAAAGCAGGATTTAAAAATGCTGTAGCAGTTTTAGGAACAGCTTTAGGTGAAAATCACATACCTTTAATAAAAAGACTAGAAGCAAGAGTGATTTTGTGCTTTGATAATGATAATGCAGGACTTAATGCTGCTGTGCGTTCAGCACATTTGCTAAGTTTAGCAAAAATTGATGGAAAAGTAGTCTTAATAGAAGGTGGAAAAGATCCGGCTGAACTCGTAGCAAGCCATCAAGAAAAATTACTTTTTAATATTTTAGAAAAAGGTATAGAACTTGGAGAATTTTATATAAGAAGTTTAATCACAAATTTTGATTTAAACTCAGCACTTAGCAAGCAAAAGGCTTTAGAAGAGGTACAAAAATATACCTTTAGTCTTGAACCTTTAATAGCAAATTCCTACACTACTTTAGTGGCAAATCTTTTAGGTGTAAATGTTAGTGATATAAGGCTTTCTAAAAATACAAGAAAAAATATAAACTTTACCAATCCCATCAAACAAAGCAAAATCAATAATATAAGCGAGTTGGAGCTTTTGAAATTTTTATATGAAAACCAAAAAGCCATAGGACTTTTTAAACTTTTAAGCACAAAAGAATATTTCTTACATCAAGACATTGCTAAAGCTATTTTAGAACAAAAAGACTTTAATGATCCTAGTATAAGAGAACTTTATGAGGTTGAAAATATTAAAATTTTAAGCAATTTAGAAGAATTTTTATATGCTATTTGCAAAATTAATTTTGCTTATTTTAATAAATTAAAAAATATAAACTTAAAGCAAGCACTTAAAAAGCAAATTTATAATTTACTCAATCAAAATTTAGAAAAAATCAAAAAAAACTATCAAAACGATGAAAAATTTTTTAATCATCTAATGGAAGTTTTAAAAAATATACAATTTTTAGATGATGAGGAAAGCTTAGAATTATTTTTAAGTAGATTGCAAAAAAATATAAAAGATAAAAAAGCAATTCATCATAACTTTGAAGAAGAAGTTTTTTAAATAAAAACTTGTATAAAAATTAAAAAACATTTATTACAATATGCCAAAAATTTCGAAAGGAAAAAATGAAAGCATTAGCACTTTTTAGTGGTGGGCTTGATTCTATGCTTGCTATAAAACTCATAAGCTCTCAAGGTATAGAAGTAAAAGCTTTAAATATCAATATAGGCTTTGGTGGCACAAGTGATAAAAGCGAACTCATGGCAAAACGCGCTGCTATGGCAGGGGCTAGTTTTGAGATGATAGATGTGAGAAATGCATACTTACAAGAAGTTTTATTTAATCCTCAATATGGCTATGGAAAACATTTTAACCCCTGTATAGATTGCCATGCTTTTATGTTTAAAACCGCTCTTTCTATGTTAAAAGATGAAAATGCAAGTTTTATCATCACAGGAGAAGTAGTTGGTCAACGTCCTATGAGCCAAAGAAATGATGCTATGGCTAAGGTAAAGAAACTAGCTCTTGATGAAGAAGATTTAATCTTGCGTCCAATGTGTGCTAAAAATTTACCTTTAACCAAACCTGAGCGTGAGGGTTGGGTTGATAGAGAAAAGTTAGAAAACATAAGCGGAAGAAGTAGAAAAAGACAACTTGAACTAGCTGCCAAATTTGGTTTTGAAGATTTTGAAAGTCCAGGTGGTGGATGCTTGCTTACACTTGAGAGTTTTTCAAATAAAATCAAAGATTTCATTAAATTTGATAAAAATATGCAAGTTAATGATGCACAACTTTTAAAATACGGACGTCATTTAAGACTTCCAAATGGCTCTAAAATGATAATAGGTAGAAATGAGCTAGAAAATCAATTTTTAAAAGAATTAAAAACTCAAAAATATGAAGAATTAAAACTCTTTGATTTAATAGGTGCTTATTCTTTAGTGGATGAAAATATCAATCCTCAAGATCTTGATCTTGCATTTAGCATAGCCCTAACTTATGCTAAAACTCAAAATAATACAAAATACAAAATAGGCTTTAAAGATAAAATTTTTCAAAGTATGGCCTTTGAAGATAAAAACAAAATTCAAGAGTATTTTATAAATTAAACTACCCTTTAAAGGGTAGTTTTTTAAAATTTCTTTCTTCTAACATCTGCCACTATTTCAGCCGACATTAAATCAACCTCATTTGCTACAGAATTAGTTGCATGTGCAATTTGTGAGTTTTCTTTAGTTAAACCATCTATTACTGAAACAGCTTGATTGATTTGTGAAATCCCTAAAGCTTGCTCTTTAATACTCTCACCCATTTCATTAATAGATTGAACTAAGATATTAGTATTAGCTTCAATCTCACCTAAAGACTTTTGAGTTCTTTCTGCTAGGTTTCTAACTTCATCAGCAACAACAGCAAAGCCACGTCCATGCTCACCTGCACGTGCAGCTTCAATAGCAGCATTTAATGCAAGTAGGTTAATTTGATCTGCAATATCTCTGATAACATCAGTTACATCTTTAATATCACTACTTTGTTTAATAACCTCTTCAGTTCTTGCTGCCACTGCATTCATAGAAGCACTCATTTCTTCAACTGCGGCCGCACTTTCTTGTAAAGAATCAGCTTGTTTTTGCGCTCCTTCATTAAGTTGAGTAACGCTTTCTTTTAATGAATCAGCTTTTTGTTGCAATACTTCTCCTTGATTTAAAGAAGTTTGAAGCATTTTCTTAATCTCTTCTCCAACAGAATTTAAAAATCTCTCCATGTCACCTTGTGCATCTTCTATTTTATCTGAAAAATCAAGATTTTGGAAACTTTTAAAAACCCTTTCTATATTATTCATATCTTTACCAATTTTTTTCTCCATATCATCAAACATTTTATTTAAAACTTCTTTTAATTCCACAAGTTTTGGATTGACTGGATTTGATTCAATTCTTTGAGTAAAGTATCCTTTTTCTATATCAAAAGAAACTTCTAAAATATTTTGGACTGTTATTTCATCTTTTTCTAAACAAGTATGGATATATTGAACATTATCATTAATCATTAATGCCATTTTTCCAAGCTCATCGTTATATCTAGGAGTTAAAACTTCTACAGTTGCTAACTCATGATTTAGATATCTAAAGAATTTCATCAAATGATCTTGAAGTCTTTGCACTCTTGTTGAAACTATTCTTTTTATAGAACTTCCAATCACGATAATAATAAATACAATAGCTATAACAGAACAAATTATAATAATATTTCTAAGCTCTACAATAGGTGCATAAACCGTTTCATTTGGCACAATAGCTAACATTGCCCAATGAATTCCAGTATTTGGCCATACTTCAAATACTTTAATAGCACCATGATATTCTTCTCCACTATCTGAAACATAATCAATAGGTTTTACTTGAATATCTTTTTGTGCTTCTATAATATGAGTTGCATTTTTATTTACTTCGGTAATTTTTTTAGTTACAAAATCAGCATTTTGATGTGTAGCTAGTACACCATTGCTTGCTAATAAAATTCTTCTTGAGCCTTTAAATATAGATCTAGAAGAATCATTTAGGAAAACTGCTATAGAATTTAAATCATATAGCATTCCAACAACACCTATTGCTTTACCTTTTTTATCTGTAATAGGAGCTGCTACGTTAAGTCCTAAAAATTTATTTCCATGGATGTTATACCATCTTGGTTCTCCAAAATAAAGTTTATCCCCACCCATTAAACTTTTAATAGCTCTTGTAGAAGAAATTTCTTGGCTTGCCGCTAAAGTTTGCATACCACCAGAATTTACAATATCAGCATCACGCATTAAAATCATAAATTCATTTTGGTTTGTAAAATATTTATCATCAACACCTAAATTTCTATATGCTGTTCCATCTTGCAAAAAATAATAACCATAAGCAATCTCCCTATTAGCATCAATAGCCTCTCCAAGAATATTTTCTATTCTTTTTGGATTTATGGCACCTTCTGAAATAAGATTATTTAAAGTTCTTTGAGTACCTATAGCGCTTACAAATAAAGATTTTATAGAAGCTTCAGCTTGATTACCGTAACGATGCACAGATGCTACAAGTGTATTTTCAATTTGAGTGTTCAATACAGATGTAGAGCGATTAATAATAATCAAAGACAAAATACTCAAAATTAAAATAACAGTGATAATTGTTATTGCAACAATTTTAACGCCAAGACTCCAATTACGCATTTTTTCTCCTTGAAAATTAATTAGTAAAATTTTTTCGTAATTATAAATACTTATTATTAAATAAATATAAAAATTATTATATTTTTGTTATATTTTAAAATAATTGTAAATAATTCTAACTATTTTACTCAAAAACCTAAAAACTGGGGGGGGGGGAATGGATTTTTAGCTAATAATTTTTATTATTTGTATTTAAAATATATTAAATTTTATAAAATCACTTGTTCCATCTTCACTGATAATACAAAGAACATATTTACCTTTTTTTAAGTCTAAAGGCAAAGTCTCTTCTTTACCTTCGAAAATCAATTCCTGATTTAAATACCAAAAAAGCTTTTCTTTTTTAGGATTTACAAGTTTTACCAGTAGTTTTTGCTTACTTTTTAAGTCTTTTGGCAAAACAATATTAAGATTATTTAATGGATATATGATTTTTAAATTTTGGTTAGAACTTTGTAAATTTTGTTTTTCTTTAGCAAAAAAAGCTTGAGCGTTAGAAGGTAAATTTAATATAATCTTTTTCTTTGCGTGAATAAAATTTTTATCTAAAGAATCAACTTCTTTGTTTTTGTACATAAAAACTTCTTTTAAAAATGGTGAAGTTCTTAAGATATTTGCACTTTGTGGGTAAAGTACTTCTTTAAAGCCAAATTTATAATCATATCTATATCCTGTTTGATTTTCAATTTTGATAGTAACTAAATCATTAGGTTTTTCAAATTCTAAATTAACTCTATCAAGTAAAGCTAAAAGCTCAAAAAACAATTCCCCTGCTATACTTACACCATATAAATTTGCATTTGCTTCGCCATTAAAATTTCCAACCCATACTCCTAAAGTATATTTTGGAGAAGTTCCTATAGCCCAAGCATCTTTTCTGCCATAACTTGTGCCTGTTTTCCAAGAGATGATAGTATTAAAATCATACTGTTTCAAACCCACTCTATCTAAATCCTTTAAAGTTTGCAAGGTTAAAAAGCTTGCTCCATCACTAATAAGTTTTTTATCTTCTTTAGTAAATGCATTTTCTTCATATAAAAGCTCTTTAAAATTTCCATAATTTCCAAGTCCTAGATAAATTTTTACCATATCTTCTAAACTAAACTCTTTTGTACCCAAAATCAAAGAAAGTCCATATTTTTTAAAATTTTCATCTTCAAAATCTAAAATATCTTTGAGTTTATAAAAAAACTTCTCATACCCATATTCTGCAAGTAAGCTTACAAAAGGAATATTAAGTGATTTTTGTAAAGATTCTTTTACGCTAATAAAACCATGGTATTTTTTATTTGCATTTTGTGGAGCAAAATTGGAAAAAAATGTAGGCACATCAAGCACTAAAGATTCAGGCACTATAAGCCCTTCATCTATGGCAAAAGCAAAAAGTAAAGGTTTTAAAGTTGAACCCACACTACGCTTTGCTATCACCCCATCAACTTGACCAAAACTTGCAAAATCATAAAAATCATTAGAGCCTACATAAGCTAAAACTTTATTTGTTTTAGTATCTGCTAACAATATAGCTAAATTTTTTATGCCTTTTTGTTGTAGTTTATAAGAATATTCTTTGGCTTTTTCTTCGAATTTGATTTGAATCTTTTTATCTATACTAGAAATGATTTTTTCTTTATCTACTAAAAGCCTACGCGCTAAATGCGGAGCTAAGTTTTTTCTTGCTTTAAAGCTAGGAAGTTTTTCAGCCTTTGCAAGAGTTAAAATATCTTTAGAAAAATATCCCTTTTCAAAAAGCCTATCAAGTAAGGCATTACGTTTTTTTAAAAGTCTATCTTTGTTTTTTTCAAGATTAATTAAACCCGGATTATTAGGAAGCACAGCAAGCAAAGCTGCTTCACTCCAAGTAAGATCTTTTAAATCTTTTTCAAAATAAAACAAACCAGCACTTGCAACACCTACTAAATTTCCTCCATAAGGAGCATTGTTTAAATAAAGCTTTAGAATTTCATCTTTTTCATAAGCACTTTCTAAAGCAAAAGCTTTGATGATTTCATTAAATTTATTAAAATATGTGCGTTTGTTTTGCTCTAGCAGTTTGATTGTTTGCATAGAAATTGTACTTGCACCACTTCTTTTACTTGAAAAAAGATTATTTTTAAAAGCTCTTATAAGTGCTAAAAAATCTACTCCATAATGAGAATAAAAATTTTTATCTTCATATAAAATAACTGCACTTTTTAATTTTTGCGGTATAAACTCACTCTCTAAATGCCATTGTTCATTAGCATCTAAAAATACACTAAGAATTTCTTTATTTTTATCAAGCAAAACCTTACTATAAGTGCCTTTAAATAAATCCTTGCTATCAAAACTAAAATAAATCAAGCCCATGTAAAAACATAGGCTTAAAAAGCATATCGCAAGGCTTATTTTAATTTTCACTGCACTACTTTGACTTTTTTACTCTCACTTAAAGTTCTATAGGCATTGTCATACATTGCTTCAGCATAAGCTCCACTCAAAGTATAAACACCCGGAGTAACAGCGCTTAATTTCACAAAAAATTCTCTTGATTCATCAGAATATAAAGGGAAGAAATACATGATCTTATCATCTCTTATATCAACAAAATCATAATAAGAATTTTTCACAAAATCAGGAGTTTCATCATCTAAAAGATCCTGCACTATCTCCCATCCACTTGGTAAAATTTGAGTTAAAGCTATATTAGAAGCACCTGGATAATTTTTATTTGATATTTTTAATTTCATATAAAAAATTTGAGAGCTTTTTATAGCACTTTCATCTATTTCATTTCCATTTTCATCATAAAAACTTCTTTCTATATACATACGCTGTGCAAAAGGCTCAGCAATACCTTTTTTAATACCCTCTACTCCAAAATGTACAAAAGTATCTTCTTTAGCTTCTATCAAAGCACTGCCTTGATTAAACTCAAATTTAGAAAAACTTGCATTGAGCTTTTTACTCTCACCATTAATTTTTACTCTTGCATTGATAACTTTAGAGCTTTCATCACTAAAGCTATTTGCCAAAGCATATAAAGCATAGCCTGTGCTTTGAGTGCTAAGCCAAGCTTGGCTTTCTAAAGTTTTTTTAATATCATCTAATAATTCATCATTATCTTTACCATAGATTATTTTATACGCATTTGCAATAATAGCTTCATCTCTTAAAAAAGATCCATAAGTATAAGTGTAATTAGTTTTTTCATCAGGCTTTGTGCTTAAGTTTTTAGCTATATTTAAAGCTACCTCATCAAAACCTGCTAATTTATAAGCTGCGCTAAGTTGCCAAAGACTTACATTGTTTAAGCTTTGCAAATAAGCACTATCTTCATAAATAGCATTCATTATGCTTAAATTTGGCTCTTTGGCTAAAGCTAAAAGATATAAAGAATTTATTCTAATTTCTTTATTTGTTTGAGCTTTTAAAACATAGCGTTTTTGATAATCAAGCCATGCTTTAAACATTCCCTCACTCACATAATAGCCTCTTTCTTTAGCCAAAATCATAAACATACCTGCATAGTTACTTCCCCAAGCATCAGAATCTTTAAGTCCTTGCCAATAAGCAAAGCCACCATTAGCAGTTTGAAAATTTGCATATTTACTTAACAATGTATTAATATTGTTGATATTTTTTTGTTCATTTGCTCCTTGATCAAGTTTTTGCAAAAAAAGTTGTGGTAAAACTGCTGAAGTGCTTTGTTCTATACATCCATAAGGATAATTTTGCAAGTATTTTAGTCTATGATTTATATTCAAAATAGGCTTAGAACTCACACTCAAAAACGCCACTGGATTAATATAATCTTGTGTAATTTTAAACTCCATAGAAGTATTTGCAGGAATTTTAAAAGATTTACCCTCATAAGTAATGGTATTTATAGCTTTTATATCAATTTGCGTATTTTGAGTATAGGTGTAATCTTTTACATTTAAACTTAACTCTATTTCTTCTACTCCAAGCTTGTTTGAATTTACTTTTGCATTAACATAAATATCTTTGCTTTTTTCATTGCCAAAATCAATCAAAATTTCATCGTTTTCAAAATTTATGAGTGAATTTTTTGTTTTTAGTTTAAGTTTTGCATTTTTTACATCATCATCTACCTTAAATACTTGCACCAAAAGCTTAAACTCATCATCAAGTCTTAAAGCCCTTGGTAAAGTTTCAAGCATCACAGCAGGTGCACTAACTTGGATATCTTTAGAAACACTGCCAAAACCTGCTAAGTTGTTTGCCACCACCATAACTCTAACCGAACCTAAGTATGATGGCATATTAAATTTTAATTTTGCATAACCATTTTCATCACTTTGCACTGGCTCTTGAAACAATACAACCGGTTTAAAGCGTCTTGCTTTTTCATCGTTTTTGCTTTTATTTGCTCTACTTTCTAAGAAAACATCACCACCTGTAGTTAATACCTTAGAAGCATTAGAAATATTTTTAGCAATGATTTTATCATAGGTATCATATATGCTCATATTGAAGCGAATTTTTTGATAAAAATACCCCCAAATATCTGGAGTTTTAAAAGCATTCACATCAAGCAAACCTTCATCTACAATAGCTAGTGTATAAGTATAACTTTGTTTATTTTTACTTTGAATTTCTACTTCAAAATCTTGTTTTGGCATGATTTTATCCGGTGCTTTTAAATCAAGCTCGATTTTACTTTGTTCATCTACTACATTTAAAGGCACCACGCCAAAAAGTCTTAAGGCTCTATCATTAGTATATTGATCATAATCTTGAAGTAAAATCACGCTCACATAAACATTTGGCATATATTCTTTAAGAATAGGAATTTCAACCTTTGTAATATCTTCATGTGTATCTATCACAAAGCGTTTTAAAATCTTTGCATTATCATTTAAAGTAACAATAGCTTTTGCACCCTTAACACTTTCAAATTCTATATAAGCTGTTTCATTTGGTTTGTATTCTTTTTTATCACTTTTAATCTTTAAAGAACTCACTATATCAGCATTACTTGGCGCACCAAAACTACTAATATAAAAAAACTCTCCTGTGCTTGTTTTACTTTGTGTATCTTCAAGTTCTATGAACATTTCACCATGGTATTCTTTTGGATCAAACTCAATTTTAACTGGTTTATCTTTGCTTAAAATAGTTCCTTGAGTAATGATTTGTGTGTTTTTATCTTTTTTGAGCGATTTTAAAAAATCATCATAATTATCATAATCCCACCACCAAGAATAATCATTTGCATAAATAGTGTATTTAATTTCCCTATTTGCTATTAAATTCTCATCTAAATCACCCACAATGGCTTCAAAATTGATAATAGAACCCGAGCTTAAATAGTGATTTTTTAAACGCTTAATACCCACAAAATACTCATGCAATATCACTTGTGAATTCACAAGCGCTTCAACCGATCTTGAACCTTTTTCAAAAACCCTAGCCCTTATGTTAGCTTCAAGATTATATGGAGTATTTTTAAAAAAATCATTTAAAGCAAATTCTTGCTTTACAAAGCCATTTTCATCTAAAATACCTTTTAAATTATCTTGATATTTTTGCACTAAAACACTAGGATTTGAAAAAATATACTCTGGATATTTTGAATTTTTATATTCTTTTTTATTCACAAATAAATCAGCTTGATATTGTAAATTACTTGCTGGTGCTCCAAAAAGATATTTTGAGCTAATATTAAAATCTAATTTTTCATTTTCTTTTATGGTTTTTGGAGCTTGCATGGATACTTTTATACGATTTGGCACTATATTTTGCACTAAAATTTCTTTATCAAAAACCGCATTTGCAAATTCAACCCTAGCTAAATACACTCCGCTTAAAGCTTGTTGACTAAGTGAAATCTTTTTATAAAAAGTTCCATTGCTCAAAGGATCAAGCTTGATTTTATCTAAAAGCTTTTTATTGCGTGGATCAAAAAAACTTAAAAATATAGGGTGATTAACAGCTCCTTTATCATTTCTTGCAACCATAGTTAAATGGATAGCATCACCTGGTCTATAAACCCCTCTTTCTGTGTAAATAAATACTTTATTTTGAGAAGTCAAATCAAAACCATCAACATCAAAACCATCATATAATAAAGGCGAACTTAAACGTAAAACAGAAGCTTGCTTATCTTTTGAAGCAATGATAAATAAAGCTCTTGACTCATCAATATCATCAAAAACAGCTAAACCATTATCATCGCTCATTTTAGAAGCTAAAATTTGATTGCTTTTGCTAATTATATCAACCCTAACCCCACTCAAAGCCTTTTGCGTGGTAAAATCCCTCACATCTACAAAAAGCTTTTTATTTAAATTTTGAGTAATTAAAGCTATATCTGAAAAAATTAAGTTCTTACTTACTTTTGCCTTTTGGTTGAAAAATCTATATTTTTTCCAACTCTCCATTCCCTCATCAAAAACATAATCGACATCTTCTTCTTTAAAATAAAGCTTGACTATAAATACACCACTTAAATCTTTTAAACCATCAAGTACTATTTCATTTTCTTGCCATTGATTTTTAGTGTTTTTTATATCAAAATCCTTTTTTAATACTACTTCGCTAGTGTAATCACTCTCTGAAAAAATATCACTATCATAATCACTTAAATTTTTTGCACCTTGAAGGTTTTTATATCTTAAATATTCACTTAGGTTGTTTGAAAAGACTTGATAAACTTCCAAATGAACTTTTTTAACATTCATACTCTTAAAAGCTATTTTTTTGCTTGCTTTACTAGATAAAAATACTCCTTGATTTGTAAAACTTATAGAAGGCTCATAGTCTTTTAAACTTACTTGAGTTTTATAATTTTCTTTTGTGCCAATTCCATTAGCACTTTTAATTCCTTGAGCAAGTTGAATTTCATAAGTTTTATTCGGAGAAAAACCTCCTGTGAGTTTGATTTTATTTCCAAAAGCCAATGCTTTAAAATCTACTTCAGGGTCAATAAAAATCAATTCTTTTAGATTTTGATCTTGTGAGATATTTTGAGAAAAAAGTAATTCTATGTTTTTATTAACTATATTTGCATTTTGAAAAACAAATTCACTCTTTGCAAGCAAAATATACTCTAAATCTATATTGTTTTCTAAACCTAAAATATTTTTATCAAAAACTACTTTTATATTAGTATTAGTATTTTTAATATTAAGTGCTTTAGAATACACACTTGCTATATCACCTTGAATGATAATTTTATCTACTTGAATTTCTTTTTCTTGTGTAGTAATTTTAATAGCTTTTAACAACTCGTCTTTATTAAGAGTATAAAAACTTTGAATATTTAAGACTAACATACTTTCATCATTTGAAATGTTTTGAAAATATCCTTTAATATCTAGCTTTTCAAAAGGAGTTTGTACTTTTAAATGTACTTTTTCATCAGCTAAAATATCATTTAAATCTATAAAAATATCGTATTTTTGGTTTGCTTTCAAAGTTGTTAAAATATTTAATCTTGTAGGCGTTTCAAACTCGTATTTAACTTTTGTCTTTTGATTATTAACAACAATCTCTCTTTCTTTTATAACACCTATTTCTTGGTTAATAATATTAGTGTTAAACTCTACAAAAACACTCTGTGTATTTTCATTAAAGCCATAAGCTCTTATAGCAGAACTTTTATCCTCATTTTTAGAACAAGCAACTAATAAACCTGCAAGTAAAAAAGCAAAAAAATAGTGTAAAAATCCTCTCATATATACCTCATTTAGTAAATTTTTCAAATTATATCTAAATTCACTCTTGCTTCACTCAAAAAATTATATAATTCTTGCATAAAAATAAAGGAGAAAAAATGAAAAAGAAAATCACTACGTTATTAGCAGCTTTAAGCCTTTCAGGCTTTGCTTATGCAGATGGAATTTATGGGGTAATTGTAGATGTAAATGATGGCGCAAAGACTATTTTAATTGACACTACTTATGGAGAGAAAATGAATATAAAAATTTTACCAAATACAGAAATTGATATGGATGATTGTGGTATTTTTGGTATGGATAAATACGGCACCTTTAGAGACTTAAAAGTAGGAACTTTTATAGAAGCTGAAGTTTTTCACGGCTATGCCCAAACAACACCAAATCCACAAACTCCAAATCAAGTTCAAAATATAACCGCTAAAGAAATCAAAATCGAATGCAAAAAAAGAGCTTATTAAGCAAAATAACTCCTAAAAAGGAGTTATTTTAATGCGTTTTTTTCTTATATTAATTTGCATTAGCACTTTTACATTTGCTTATAAAGTTCAAGGTATATTAAAAAACACCTCTGCACACACATTAAGTATTCAAACAAGTTTTGATAATAACTTAATTATTACCATTTTACCCCAAACAAATATAGATATTTATAACTGCAGAATTTTTGGAAGCAATAAAAAACAAGCCAATGTGCAAGATCTAAAAAAAGGAAGCCTTGTTAAAATTAAAGGCAGCAAAAATGGAAGTATTATCATCGCTGAAAAAATAGTAGTAGAGTGCGATGATCAAAGAAGAGCTTATTAAGATAATAACTCTTCTTTATCTTCTTTGTTGATTTTTTCTATATAAAGGCTTTGAGAAGGAAAAGCAAAACTTAATTTATTTCTTTCAACAATTTTCATTAACTCAAGCAAAATGCTTTGTCTTGCTGCTCTAAAACCTGCAGCATCTACTGCTTTAGTATAAAAATACACCTCTATATCAATAGAACTAGCACCAAAACCGCTCACAGCTACATAAGTACTATTTTTATAACCTTCTAAATCATTTACTGAAACTAAATTTTGTCTATATCTAGCACGTGTTCCACCGTGATTTAACGCACTATCATCAACTTGAGCTATCAAAGGGCTAGTGGCTAGTAAATATCTTATATCTTCTACACATTGTTCAAGTTGTTCAGGTTTTGCATCATAAGTTACACCAACAAATAATTTTACATGGCGTCCTATTTTTCTTTTACTCCAATTTTTTATGTTTGTTCCCATTATGGTTGAGTTTGGTAAAAACACCAAAGAATTATCAAAAGTCCTAATGGTTGTTTTTCTGAGTCCAATTTCAACTATAGTTCCTTCTATACCTGAAATTTCAACCCAATCGCCTTGATTAAAGCTATTATCAAAAAGCAAAAGTACAGAAGCAAAGAAATTTGCGATAATATCTTTAGCTGCTAATGCCACAGCTAAACCGCCAATACCCAAAGATGCAATCAATGCCGAAATATTAAAACCTAAATGAGCCAAAACAAATAAAACAGCTATTACTATGATAATAAAATATAAAATTTTAATGATTAAATTCACAACTTCACGCTTACCACTTTTTTCAGCAAGCTTTGCCACTATTACCATACCATAGCTATCAAAAATATTTATCACAAGCCAAGCAGTTAAAATGGTATAAACTATAGATAAAACATTGCTAACTCTTATATCTACAGGCGCAGGATAATAAAAAATAGTAAAACAAATTCCAATAGCATAAGCAAATAAAAACCAACCTACCGGCCCTTGAAGCTTTTCCAAAAAATGGGTTTTTATTTCCATATTAGCTGAATTTTTTCCAAACAAACGTATTAACATAAAATACAAAATCTTTGCGAGATAAAATTTCAAAGAATAAAATAAAACAATAACAATAACAGAAATAACTATCTTTCCAACATTCACACCGCTAATAGAAGTTTGCTCATTGATGTAATTAATTGCATTTTGTAACCCTAAACCTGTAAATAAAAAATTTGTCTCAAGTAGATTTGCATTGTTTCTTAAATAAACTAAAATTTCATTATAAGATTTGATAGTATTTCTTAAATTATTTTCATTAGTTTCTAAAGTTCTAAGCTGGGTAATATCATTAATTTTTTCTTTATCTAAGGTAAAGTTAAATACCAAATCTTCCTTAAGCATGTCAATACTTTTATCAATAACATTTTTTATTTCTTGACTTTGTGCTCCTTGAGCAAAAATCTTTTCTAGCTCAAAGATACAAAGATAAAAATGTTCTGCAGAAGTTAAATTTAAAAGCTTTATTTTATTATCTACATACTCATAATATCTTTTTTTAGCCTGTGCATTTTCAACACTTCTTTGTAAAATATTTTTAGTTTTTAAAAAATCTTTTGCTTCTTTATCATCAATTTTTTGAGATACCATTTTTAAAGGAAGGGCAGTCAAAAGCGTAGTTTTTTGCTTTTCTATTTCTTTAATATTATCTTGAAACTCAGTATTATTTACATCACTATTTTTAAAACTTTCTAAAAGCAAATTAAGCTCTATGTAATTTTGCACTAAAGTAAAAATACTATCTTTATGTTCTAAAGAATTTTTTTCTTGCGCATATAATATATTAATAAAACAACATAATATCACTATAGTAAAAAATTTTTTCATGCTTTTTTTATCCTCTCTTGAATTAAAATAAAATTTTCAAAATTAAAATCATATTCATAAATTTCTCCTGTCTCGATAATATAATACCAAGCATGAAGTTCGATTTCTTTTTTATTTAAAGCATCTTCTATGCCTGGATAGGTTAATAAATTTTGTAAAGAATTAACCAAATTCATTTTTTCTGTCATCCAAGCACGCATAGCTAAATCACTTCCTGCTACTTGCAAAACTTTACTTTTTATAGACTCAAGCAAAGTAAGCCATTTTTTAACATTGGGCATATTTTTTAAATCATTTTCATTTGCATACAAAGCCGCACATCCTCCACAATTACTATGCCCACAAACTATAACATTTTTTATATGCAAAGAATTAAAAGCATATTCAATAGCTGAAGTAGTTGCCAAAAAATCATCTCCTACCCTATAAGGTGGGACTATATTGCCTATATTTCTTATAACAAAAAGCTCTCCTGGACCCGTATTGGTAATTAAATTTGGTATTACTCTTGAATCAGCACAACCTATAAAAAGCGTATGAGGATTTTGCTTATTTTTTAAACTTTTAAAAAGTTCTGCATGCTCTTTAAAATCTTCTTGCATAAATTTTAAAGCACCATTAATCAAGTCTTTCAATAAAAGTCCTTTTTTGCATTTTAATAAAGAATTATACTAAATTATTTTTACTTAAAACAAATCGATTAAATTTATTTTTTATTGCATTTTTATGTGGTTTTAATCTTTCATTTATCTTTTTTTTGTAAATTTTAGTTTTAAAAATTATTGGAGGATTTTAATGAGTCTTTATGATAGAGATTATTCTAACTCTAAAACTCAAGAATTTGAAGGTTATGCTAGAAGCGATTTGAGCATTTTTATAAAACAAACTTATCAGCTTTTTGCTGCTTCATTGTTGGCTGCAACAGCAGGTGCTTACATAGGAATTTTTGCCTTAGCACATTTATTTGCACAATCTCAAGCAACTTTTTGGATTTTATTTATCGTTGAAATTGGTTTATTGTTTGCATTACAATGGAAAAAAAGAGAGGCTCCACTTAATTTAATTTTACTTTTTGCCTTTACTTTTGTTTCAGGACTTACTTTAACACCACTTCTTTATTCAGTTTTAGCACTTCCTGCAGGAGCTAGTATTATCGCTCAAGCTTTTGCTTTAACAACAGTAGCTTTTGGTGCTTTAAGTGTATTTGCTATGAATACAAAAAAAGATTTTACTATGATGGGAAAAATGCTTTTTATAGCTTTAATCGTTATCGTAGTAGCTTCTTTAATTAATCTATTTTTCCAAAGCTCACTTGTGAGTTTAGCAATTTCTGGAATTGGTGCGATTTTATTTTCTTTTTACATCCTTTATGATACTCAAAACATCATTAGAGGCAATTATGAAACACCAATCGAAGGTGCAGTTGCACTTTATCTTGATTTTATCAACCTTTTCATCTCTCTTCTTAATATTTTAAGAAGTTTTAATAGCAGATAAAATTTGCGAGATTTTTTCTCGCAAATTTTATTTACCTCTTTCAAGTTTTTATCAAACTTTTTAAGTTAAAATACTCATTTTATTTTCAATAAGGAAAATTCATGACTACTCTTTTAATTATTTTGCAATTTGCAATTGTTGTGATTATTTGTATTGCGGTTTTATTACAAAAAAGTTCAAGTATAGGACTTGGAGCTTATAGTGGAAGCAATGAAAGTTTATTTGGTGCAAAAGGTCCTGCAGGATTTTTAGCCAAATTTACTTTTGTGATGGGTATTTTACTTATTGCCAACACAATTGCTCTAAGTTATATGTATAATAACGCTAATTCTAATTCACTTGCTGAAAAAGCAGAACAAATTTTACCAAAAGCACCCGAAACAAACACAACTAGCATTCCAGTCGCACCAAATGCTCCGATTAGTGAAAGCAATACTAGCAAATAAAAAAGGAAATACCATGCTAAATGAAATTTATACTAAGCAAAAACAACAATCAGACAAAAGTCTAGAGGCTTTAAAAAAAGATTTTACCACTATAAGAACTGGTAAAGTAAATATCAACATACTTGATCATATTCATGTAGATTATTATGGTAGTGCAACCCCGCTTAATCAAGTAGCAACGGTTTTAGCAACCGATGCTTCAACCATTAGTATTACTCCTTGGGAGAAATCAATGCTAAAAGCTATAGAAAGTGCTATAGCTGCAGCAAACATAGGGGTAAATCCAAACAATGATGGCGAAAGTGTAAAATTATTCTTCCCTCCTATGACAAGAGAACAAAGAGAAGAAAATGCTAAAAATGCTAAAGCTATGGGAGAAAAAGCTAAAGTAGCTATTAGAAATATTAGAAAAGATGCAAATGATGCGGTTAAAAAATTAGAAAAAGATAAAGCAATTTCAGAAGATGAGGCTAAAAAAGCTTATGATGAAGTTCAAAAGCAAACTGATAACTACACAGCAAAAGTAGATGAATTAGTTAAAAATAAAGAAGTAGAACTTTTAAAGGTTTGATAATGAACTTAGAACAAATTTATAAAGATTGTGGGGCATATTTACAAGGGCATTTCTTACTGAGCTCAGGAAAACACTCTGAGTTTTACCTTCAAAGTGCTAAAGTTTTAGAAAATCCGAAACTAGCGGGTGAGCTTTGTGAGGAGCTTGCAAAAGTTATTGCTAGTTTTAACATTAAATTTGATAGTATTTGTTCTCCTGCTTTAGGTGGAATTTTAGCAGGTTATGAGCTTGCTAGAGCTTGTAATAAACGTTTTATTTTCACTGAACGCGTAGAAGGAACGATGAGTCTTAGACGTGGTTTTGAAGTAAAAAAAGGCGAAAAATTTATCGTTTGTGAAGATATTATCACAACAGGTGGTTCAGCACTTGAGAGTGCGAAAATCATCGAGAGTTTAGGTGGGGAGGTAGTTGGCTTTGCAGCTTTAGCAAATCGTGGTTTTTGCGCGGTAAAAAATTTAAATAACCCAAGAAAAGAAAATGCAAAATTACCTGAAAATTTACCACTTTTTGCATTAGGAAATTTCGAATTTGACATCTATGATGCAAATACTTGCCCACTTTGTGAAAAAGGCACCAAAGCTATCAAACCTGGTAGTCGTGGAAACTAATGAAAACTAAAGCAAAAATAGCTACTCGCTTTTTAAGATTTAAAGCTTTTTTGATTGATCTATTTTTGCTTTATGTGCCTATTTTATATTTGTTTTATTTTACACTTGGTTCCAAAGAAGCCTTTTTAAACAATCAACTTATAATTTTTTTATGTTCTTTAATTTTTGGGCTTTTACAAGCCTTATTTTTAGCGAAAAAAGCCCAAAGCCCTGGACTTAAAGCTTATGATTTATACTTGATTGATCTTAAAAATGGCCAAAAACTTAATTTTTTTAGAATACTTTTACGCTATATTATTTTTATCGTAAGTTTTGGTTTATTAATTGGCTTTTTGGTAAGTTTTTTAAGAAAAGATACTTTGGCTTTGCATGATATTTTAAGCCAAAGTGTTATTGTAACAAAGGTAGAAAAATGAATAGAAAAAGAATTTACAACCCAAAATCAAATGAAACTTTAAATGATAGAAAAGTATTCAATGGTAATCCTCATGGGATTTTAAATTTCACCAAAGCAAAATATACTTGGGCTTTAAAACTTTGGGATTTAATGGAAGCAAATACTTGGTTTCCAAAAGAAGTAGATACAACCAAAGACGCGCTTGATTATCGCTGTAATCTAACCGTAGCAGAAAAAAGAATGTATGATTTAGTTTGGTCTCAACTTATCTCAATGGATAGTTTTCAAACAAACAATCTTGCTGATAATATTAATCCTTACATCACAGCACCTGAAATCAATGCAGTTTTAGCAAGACAAGCTTATGAGGAAGCAAACCACTCAAAATCTTATGCGGTAATGGTTGAAGCAATCTGTGAAAATACAGACTTAATTTATGAAATGGAAAAACACGATGAAACTTTAAGAGAAAAAAATGATTTCATTTCAAGTATTTATGAAGAACTAGCTGGCGAAGTAGATGATAATAAACTCTTGCTTGCTATGGTAGCAAATCAAATTTTAGAAGGGGTATATTTTTATAGCGGTTTTACCGCTATTTATGCTTTAGCACGCGCAGGGAAAATGCTAGGATCAGCGCAAATGATACGCTTTATACAAAGAGATGAGATTACTCATTTGTTATTATTTCAAAATATGATTAATTCTGTACGTAAAGAAAGACCTGATTTATTTAATGATACTAATATAAGCAAAATCTATGATATGTTTAAAAAAGCAGGCGAACTTGAAATCAAATGGGGTAAATACATCACTCAAAATCAAATCATGGGCTTTACAGATGATATTATAGAAGAGTATATTCACTATCTTGTTGATCAAAGACTAATCGCTATTAATCTTGATAAAATTTATAATGCAAAACATCCTATTAAATGGGTGGATGATTTTTCTAAATTTAATGATCAAAAAAGCAATTTCTTTGAAAGCAAAGTTACAAATTATTCCAAGGGAAGTTTGAGTTTTGATGACTTTTAAGTCACAAAACTACCCAAAATTTTATATTTCTTAAACTAAAAATTTTATTTAATTTAATATTTTATTTTTATTTATTCTAATACAGTAAAATCCGCGGTTTTTATTTTAATCATAAGGAGTAATTATGGAGTTTTTAGAACTTTTATTAATTTTTGTTGCCATAGTTCTCATGATAGCTAAACCTGAAAAAGAAAAGTTAGCTTTTTCTATACTTGTAATTTCATGGGCTATTATGGTATTTGACTATTTAGGTCGTAAATCAGGCGCAATCTTAGGCCTAATGAATCTATAAAGGTGACGAATATGTATGATATTAATAAAACTAAATTCTTTTATTTTTTAATGTGCATGGCAGGTTTTTTAATAATTTTATTACCTGTTGGAATTGCAAATTTAATTTTTGGCTATATGCTAGGTGATAGCCCTTGTACTTCTTGCTGGGGTCAAAGAGAATCAATGATTTATATTGGTGTAGCGGCTTTATTTGTTGTGCGTTATGGCATGAAAGGTAAATTTTTAGCATTCCTTTTATTTGCAACTGCGTTTGGTTTATGGCAATCATTTAATCATATAAGTGGTCACGCACATCGTGATCTTGATCAAGGTTTTGGTTTACCTATTTTTGGTCTACACACTTATTTTTGGGCTGAAGTAGTGTTTTGGGCGGTTGTTTTACTACTAGGTGTTATTTTTGCTTTTGCTCCAAAATTTGGATCTTTTGAAAAAGAAATGGAAGGAGCTAGCTTTAGAAAATTAACTAAATTTAACTTAGCCGCTATGGTTATTGTTGCTTTTATTGTAGCTTCAAATGTATTCCAAGCTTTCGTAAGCACTGGTCCTATTCCATATAGTGGGCAAGGTGATCCAGTTCGCTTTAGTTTAAATCCTAAATACATCATTTGGGATGATTCAGGTTGGAGTAAAAGCTGGAAAAGTGTTTCTTTCTTAGGAAAACGCGATGTTAAAGAACCTGATTTTGCTTTTGCACCTGCTAGTGAAAAACTAGGCATTCAGTTTGATAATAATATCAGCAATGCTCCATTTGCAAGTATTGATGAAAATCTAAAAATAACAAATGAAACAAAAATTGATTTTCCTAAGCCTATTAATACTCTTGATTATATTAATGGAGAGTATGTTGCAAGTTCTAAATGGGAAGTATTTTTCTTAGATGATAATTTTAGTACTAAAGTTGATTTTCTATTAGATCCATATTTTTCAGCTACAATTAATCCTATCGTAGGAATTATTCCTTATTTAGATAACAAATACATCTTAATGGGTTCTAATAAATCTTTCTTAAGATTTGCTCAAAATCCTAATGCAGATGAAGCTTTACAATATGCTGATTTTATGAGAGGAGCAAATAATTTCGAAGGGCAAGGTAAAGATCTTGGTCGTGGTAGAATTGATACAGTTAGAGCTAAATTCCATCATATTTTAAGTACAACTACCGATGGAAAATATATGTATACAGCAACTGTTCCAAATAATAAAGACGCTAAAACTTTTGTAATTTCTAAAATTTCTTTAGCAGATAGAGTTCTTTCAGCTGAGTTTACTCCTAAAGCTGAACTAAAAGAAGGAAAAACTTTGGGCGATCTTTATGTAACTTCAATGGCATTTAAAGATGGCAAGATTTATGCATTAAGTAAAAAGCATAATGTTATTGCTGTAATTGATCTAGATAAAGAAGAAGTTGTAAAAACTATTTCTTATCCAGAAAATATAACTAATGCAAGAAGCTTATTCTTTAAAGATGGCAAAGCACACATCTTATCTTATCAAGATGGGTCAAACATCCTTTATACACTTGATTAATCTTAAGGCGTTTTTACGCCTTAAGGATTTTAAAGCTAGATAAATAAAATTTAAGATAAAATAACGCTTTTTATCAAGGAGTGCTTATTGATTCATATATTTGAACAAAAACAATGTCAAACTATGGCAGAAGAAATTCGCAAAAATACTTTCATCAATGAAGAATTATTTGAAGCTTTTTGTTCTACTCCAAGAGAAATTTTTTCACCTTTAAAAATGCATGCTTATAGACTTGATGCGCTTCCTCTAATGGGCAATCAATGGATAAGCTCGCCTTTAACTGTGGCTAAAATGACCATGGCGCTTGATTTTAAAAATGCTGATAGTGTTTTAGAAATAGGTTGTGGTAGCGGGTATCAAGCCGCGATTTTAAGTAAGCTTATTAGAAGAGTTTTTACCATAGAGCGCATTGAAAAACTTGCAATTAGCGCTATAGAAAAATTTAAAAAACTAAACTATGCTAATATTCATGTAAAATTTGATGATGGGCAAAATGGCTGGAAAAATTATGCACCTTATGATAGAATTTTATTCTCAGCTTATATAGAGCATATCCCAAATGTATTATTTGATCAACTTGAAAATAACGGAATTTTAGTAGCTCCTTTACTTATAGGAAATCAACAATTCATCACTAAATTTACCAAAAAAGATGGTGAGATTAGCAAAGAAGTTTTAGATGAATGTCTTTTTGTGCCTATCAAAGATGGCAAAGAATAGTTAAAATTTCATTTTTAAAACAATAAAACCATATTCATCTTTATATTCACCCTCTTGTATAAAACCATTTTTCTGATAAAATTTATACGCCTTATAATTGTCTTTATTTACTTCAACATATTTCAAATGATAATCATTTACAGCTTTAAATATTAAAGTGGTGCCTATACCTTTGTTAAAATATTTTGATCTTATAAACAACATTTCAATTTTATCGTCCACAAATGCTAAAAATCCAATCATTTCGTCTTTATCATAGCAAATCAAATAATTTAAACTAAAAAATACTTGAGAATTTAAAAGATCATTTTTAATCTTTTCTCTATCAAAGTCAGATAAAAAATCATGGGAATGTTTTACACTATCCTCCCATATATCGATCAATTTATCCTTAATATTATCTGTAATTTCTTTAAAATATTTAATTTTAATATAATTATTTTTAAACATAAGCTTCTTATAGGATTTATTTTTTTATAATTATACTAAAAAAAGGAATATTATGAGTTTTAAAAAAATACTTTTTGGTTTATTTACCACTAGCATGCTTTTTGCCTATGAGCAAATGCCTCAAAATGCCTCGCATGGAAATTTTATAGACAAAGACAAATGGAAAAATTTAGATAAAAACTGGATTTATTGTGAAAGTGGTTTAAATCAAGATTTTATCAATATAAATAGTAAAAAGGCTACAAATAAAAATCATTCTTTAGAATTTAACTACTCAAATGATTCTTTTGGTTTAATAAATGATGGTTATACTATAAAAATGCATTTTGCAAGCAATGGAAGTCATATCGTGCTAGATAATACAGCTTATAATTTATCGCATTTTCACTTCCATAGTCCATCAAAGATTTCTATTGATAAAAAATCTTATCCTTTAGAAATTCATTTTAGTCATGTAAGTCAAAAAGGTGATATAGCAGTGGTTGTGCTGTTTTTACAAGAAGGTATAGAAAATCCTTTTATTAAAAAAATCATCCGTGCTTTTCCTAAAAAAGAAGGTGATAAGCTTTATGTTCAAGGCTTAAGCGCTAATGAGTTATTGCCAAATAATCTTCAATCTTTTTATATCTTTAAAAACAAACTCAACAAGCCTTGTAATCAAAAAATCACTTGGATAGTTTTAAAAGATATGAACTATGCTTCTAAAGACCAAATCCAAACTATACAAAATTTAATGGGAAAAAATGAGAATTTAAAAATACAAGAAATTAATAATTTAGAACAAAATGATTAAGTAAGCTAAACTTAATCATGTATAAAAACTTGAATTTTTTCTAAATTAGCTCTAAAAAGTTTAAAATTTAACTCGCAAGATATTTTTAAATCAGCAAAAAAAGGATTTTTCAAACTTGCTATAAGCAAATAATCATCTTTTTTCAAAACTCTTTGTGTAGAAAATTCTTTATCTTTTACTTTTTCAAAAATACTTTCATTTGAACTAATATCTTCTTTTAATTTCTTACTATAAAGCAAAATTCCACAAAAGAAATTCCCAAATTCATCTTTAAATTTTACATCATAAAGAACAAAATCATCAAAAATAAAAGAATTTTGAGAATGATAAGTTTTTAAAGAAAAATCAAACGCAATTTTTTCAAAATCTTTTTGAACAAAGCCTTGTTTGTCAAATTTAGCTTTGTTTTGTTTTAAAAATTCTTCGCACATTTTAAACACAAGCTCGTTGCGTCCCCACATAAGCTTTCTTCCTAAAATTCTAAAAAACAAAACTCCTGCTAAAACAGCAAAAAACAAAGCCATGATCACATCTTTACTAAATTGAAAAGCAAGAAAAAATATAACCAAAGCTTCAGCAAATGCTAAAATTTGTAAAGCTTTGAGTCTTTTATTTAAAGCTTGTCTTATGGCTTCAAAATCCATTAAGACTTAGCCTTTTCCATTCTTTTTCTTTGAGTAGGATCAAGATATCTTTTTCTAACTCTAATATTTTGTGGAGTAACTTCTACAAGCTCATCTTCTTCTATCCACTCTAATGCTCTTTCAAGGCTTAATTTTCTAGGTGGTACAAGCTTAATCGCATCATCACTACCACTTGCCCTAACATTAGTTAAATTTTTACCTTTAATAGGATTAACATCTAAATCATTTGGGCGTGAATGCTCACCTATAATCATACCTGTATATACTTTTGTTTGAGGATCGATAAACAATACCCCTCTATCTTGCAAGTTAAATAAAGAATACCCTAGCGCAACACCATTTTCCATAGAAATTAACGCGCCATTATTTCTTTTTTCAACTGCTCCACTAAATGGACGAAACTCTAAAAAGCTATGGTTCATCACGCCCTCGCCTTTAGTATCTGTTAAAAATTGTGATCTAAATCCTATAAGCCCACGCGCAGGAATTTCAAACTCAAGTCTTGTTTGACCATCTCCAGTTGGTGTCATAGTTTTCATTTCAGCTTTTCTTTTACCTAGTTTTTCAATCACCACTCCGGTAAAATCATCAGGCACATCAATCACTAAATGCTCAAATGGCTCTGTTTTAACCCCATCTTCTACCTTAACGATAACCTCAGGTCTTCCCATACAAAACTCAAAACCTTCTCTACGCATATTTTCAGCCAAGATAGTTATTTGAAGTTCGCCTCTTCCGCTTACTTTAAATTTACCCTCACCTGTACTTTCATATTTCATAGCAATATTAGTTTTCATCTCAGCTTCTAGGCGTTCTGCGATTTTATTTGAAGTTACGTGCTTGCCTTCAGTACCCGCTAAAGGACCATCATTTACTGAAAATACTATGCTTAAAGTTGGCTCTTCTATATGTAAAGGATCAAGTGGCATAGGGTTGTTTGGATCTACCACGCTATCTCCTACATCTAAAGCTTCAAAACCTGCAATCGCAACGATATCACCTGTCCCTGCTTCTTCAATGTCCATTTTTTCTAGTCCCATAAAACCAATAAGTTTTGAAATTCTTCCATTGATTTTAGAACCATCTGCCTTAGCAAGCATTACATTTTGATTTTTCTTTACTTTGCCATTAAAAATTCTTGCAATGCCTATTTTACCAACGAAATTATCATAACCTAGAGTAAAAACTTGAAGTTGTAAAGGATTTTCATCACTACCACTTGGAGCAGGCACACGCTCAAGTATAGTCTTAAACAATGGCTCCATATTAGTGCTTTCATCTTCAAGTGCGAGTTTTGCATAACCATTTTTAGCAGCTGCATAAACCACTGCAAAATCAAGTTGTTCATCATTTGCCTCTAAAGCCACAAAAAGATCAAAAATTTCATTGATTACTCTTTCAGGATCAGCAGCTGGCTTGTCGATTTTATTAATAACAACAATAGGTTTAAGACCCAAAGATAAAGCCTTTTTTACCACAAATTTAGTTTGAGGCATAACCCCTTCTTGTGCATCAACTAAAAGTAAAACCCCATCAACCATTTTTAACACACGCTCAACTTCACCACCAAAATCAGCATGGCCTGGAGTATCTATAATATTTATCTTAGTACCTTTATAATTAATAGCAGTATTTTTAGAAAGTATAGTAATACCTCTTTCTTTTTCTATATCATTGCTATCCATTACGCGTTCTGCTATTTGCTCACGCTCGCTAAAAGTTCCTGATTGCTTTAAAAGCTCATCTACCATCGTTGTTTTACCATGATCTACGTGAGCTATAACGGCTATATTTCTAATATTATCCAAGTTTTTCTCCAAAGTCTTAAATTTAAAATCTAATATTATATAAAAAAAATGCTTAAAAATTAAGATTAACAAATTGGAACACTTGTTGCTTTTGTTTGGGTAAGAATTATTTTTAAGGAGAAAAATATGTCAAACCTAAATACTCAAATCTTCAACGCTAACTTAGAAAAACAAGGAACTTCAGTTTTAAATAGTAAGCATTTTATGGAACTTTTAAATTATTTAGAAGTTGTAAATTCAAACGAAGAAAAAGAACTAAACTATGCAAAGCTTTCAAGCAAAGTAAGCGAAATTTTAGATGATGCTCATAATGAAAATGCGGTTTTAAACGCTAAAAATATAGAAGAATTGTTAGTAATATTTAAAAATTTTAATCTTTCTCATGAAAATTTAAAACTTGATTGTGCAGCACAATTGCAAAATTTATTTCCAAATTTAGCAAAAAATAATTTTTTAGTAGGTTAATTAATGTCAAATATCCAAGCAGGCGATGCTTTAAATTTATTAAGCATCGCTCCACAAAATGAAAATCCTAGCAAAGAGAGTACTAATTCACAAAACAATGGAGAGGAATTTTTAAATTCCTTGTTACAAGCAATAAATGAAAAAGATGGAAGTATATCAAAAGATTTTAAAGCACCACAAAAAGAAAACACAAGCAAAGATAAAGACTTAAAAGATACCAATAATAAACTTTCACTAGATGAAAAAGATGCTATAAAACTTTTTGAAGGTACGAGTTTTATGCAAATTCTTTCTTTATTAGAGGTTTTACAAAGTGATAGCAAGGATATAAAATTAAACAAACTCGTGCAAGATAATACTGCTATTTTAACTCTTGAAAAAAACTTGCACAAGCTAAAAAATATAAAAAATATTAATGAGCTTTTTAACATAGCAAAAGATCTTGGATTAAACATCAAAAATATAAAATTTGAACAAATTAAAGATTTAAAAGAAGCCTTTCCAAATCTTGATAAAAAAGGTTTTTTTAAAACTTCAAATTTAAACAATAAAGACTTAATTGAACCACAAAAACAAAACAATACTAATGTTTTTCAAGATTTAATCAATCAAAAAATCACTAAACTTTTAAAAGAAGAACCAAATTCAGGTAAAAATATAAAAAGCAAAGAAAATGAAGGTATTTCTTTGCTTTCTTCTGCTTTAAAAAATATAGAACTTCCTAAAAAAAATGAAAAAACACCAAATAAAGATAATATTCAAAATATAGATTTTAAAGAAAAATTAGTAGAAAAAATTCAAGATAAAGATGAAAAAGAAATAAAATATACAAAAAACATACAAAATATAACCACTAAACATAACGATAAAGCCAATGATATTGAGCTTATCAATCTCACTCAAAATCCAAACTTGAAAAAAGAAATCAAAAATATTCAAAATACATCTAATAAACATAACGATAAAGCCAATGATATTGAGCTTATCAATCTCACTCAAAATCCAAACTTAAAAAAAGAAATTAAAGACAAAGAAAAGATAGATTTTAAAGAAATATTAAAAAGTGAAAAATTAACCACCAGCGAAGATAGTTTTAGTAAAAAAATAAGTTCTGTTTTAGAAAATTCAAAAGATTTAAAAACCGAACTAACAAATACAAAAAATATCCAAAATTTACAAAATCAAAATCAAGATTTGAAAATTAACTTAGAAAATTTACTAAATACTCAAGACAAACAATTAAAAACAGACAAAAATACTCAGAACACAGATGTTTTTAACGATATTTTCAAAAACACCAAAGAACTTACAAAAGATGATAGTGATCATAATGAAGAAAATTTAAATTCTTACGTGAAAGAAATGAATAGAGTTTCTAATAATTTTGTAAGAAATCAAAATATTCCTATGAAAGAAACTTTCAATGATTTTGCTCAAGAATTTAAAGAAAAACTAGAAAGTTATAAAGCACCTATAACACGCTTTAGTATAACTTTAAATCCACATAATCTTGGGGAAGTAGAAGTTACTTTAGTCCAAAGAGGATCTAACCTAAACATCAGCTTTAATTCTAATCAAAACACTTTAAATCTTTTCATACAACATCAAGCTGAGTTTAAAAATGCTCTTGTAAACATGGGCTTTACAAATTTAGAAATGAATTTTAACAACCAAGAAAGAAAAGAACAAAATAATCAACAAAAACAAAAAAGCAGCAATAATAAAGAAGATAAGGTGAATTTTGAAAAAGAAATTCAAGAAAAACCAAGCTTGGAAATGGTTTTAGCAAAATATTTTTAAATGGAATATTTTTTGCTTTAAGCTTTAAAAATATATAAAAAAGGATTTTTATGTCAAATATAAATACACAAACTCTTCAAGGTCCTTTAGCAGCACTTAACACCAAAGATATGCCAAATACTAAAGGAAATGCTAGAGCTGATGAGAGTGGTAACGATAGCGGGTTGATTTACAACCCTGGGGCAGAGCTTGACAAGGATGCATTTTTAAAACTTCTTCTAATAGAGCTTCAACATCAAGATCCAACTGATCCTATGGATACTGAAAAAATGCTTACTCAAACAGCACAACTTTCAGCACTTGAAATGCAAGATAACACCAATAAAACCATGACTCAACTTGTAGTAGCAATGACTAAATTACAAAATTCTATTGCAGCAAGTACTGGTATGAGTGCATTAGCTGCAGTTGGAAAACTCGCAACGGTTAAGGATGATTATCTTGTAGTAGCAGATGATGATATACAATTTCAAATTAATATGTATTTACCAAAAGAACCTCAAAAGGGTAAAAAGACTGACATTGATATAGAAGGTTTTGAACTTAATAAAAATGGTGAAGATAAACTTGATATTAGTGGTAAAGTTGATAAAGAAGTAGCAAAACCTGGGGAAACCATACATATTAAATTGAAGGACGATAAAGGACAAGAAGAGACTGTTCAGGCAATAGTTGGAGAAGATCAAACATTTAAAATAGTAGGACACACTCCAAGTGTTGATATAAAAACAGCTAAGATTGATTCAGCTTATAAATCAGATAGTGAACCTGTAACATTTACTATTTACAATGAAGCAGGAGATCCTGTAAGAACAATGAGTGTTAAAGATATGAGTGCTGGTATGAAGCAAATTGTTTGGGATAGAACCGATGATAGCGGAAATCCTGTGCCATCTGGAAAATACTATGTAAGAGCAAGCTATATAGGTGAAGATGGAACAACAGTGAACTCAACTTATGGTGCTTATCCTATTACTGGAGTTAGATTTGAAGAAGGTGAAGCTCTAGTTGGTATGGGAGGTAGCTGGGTTAAATGGGAAGATATTAAAGAGATTACAGGATAAAATCATGTTTACAGCATTTTATAATGGAGTAAATGGAGTAAAATCTCAAAGTTATGGTATAGACAATACTGCTCATAATATAAGCAATGTCAATACAGTTGGTTTTAAATACTCTGACGTAGCTTTCAAAGATGTATTTTATAGCACCATAACAACACAATCATACAATAAAGGTCAAACTGGTTATGGTAGTGTAGCAGGAGCTACTAATGATATTTTTGAACAAGGTCCGTTAGTTTCTACTGATAATGAATTTGATGTAGCAATTGCCGGAAAAGGCTTTTTTGGTGTAAGTAATGCCAATGGAGTTTATTATACTAGAAATGGTGCTTTTAAACCCGATGCAAATGGCTTTTTAGTAGATTCAAATGGCAATTATGTGCTTGGAACTATGAATCCATCATTAAAAGAAATTCAACTAAGCGATAGGGTTTCAAATATGTTTGGTCAAGTTATGGGACAAAAAGTTACCACAGCTTGGAGTGGAACGCCTGGAGAAAATTTCCAAATAGGTGGAGTTAATACTCAAGGACCTATCTCTGTACCTAAAAATCTTTATTTGCCACCTCAACCAACACAAAATATCACTTGGAGTGGCAATTTAGATACAAGCACTAAAACAGAAGCGGTAAATGTAGATGTAGATGCTTCTAAATTTGAATTTATCAAAAATGAAGATGGTAGTGTAAAAATTTCAGGAAGTGTAAAAGATGAGCAAATTTATGGCTTAAAACCTGGCGATACTATATATTTTAAAATCACTGATGAAAAAGGTGCTAGTCAAACATTACAAGCTACTTTAGATGAGAATTTGGCTTTTAGTATTGATAATCAAAAATTAGATAAAGTAGATTTAGAAACAGCTAAATTAGAATCATCTCATTTAAGTGTAGAAAAAGAAGTAGCTGACAGCTCAGAGCTTTCTGCAAAATTAATTAATCCTGATGGTTCTACTAGCTGGGTTAAGGTTAAATTAGATAGAGTTTTACCGCAAAATGGTACAGACTTAGAATACAAAGCAGTTGCTCAAGTATATGATAATGATGGCAACAAAACAGGCGGAACTACCGAAGGTTTAATTACCTTTAACGAGGCCGGAGCCTTGGTATCTAACACCTTAAATTCAGTAGATAATAATGGCACAAAGGTTAACATAAATCTTGGTTCTTATTATGATCCAAATATACCAAATTCAGGTTATGATGGACTTCATGCTTTACAAAATAAACAACCTTCGGTACACACACAAACAGATGGCAAGGGTGAGGGATTTTTAAATAACTATTCTATTAATACAGATGGTACTATCATAGCGACTTTTACAAATGGAGATCAAATAGCTATGGCAAAACTTGCTTTGTTTAATTTTACAAATGAACAAGGCTTAGAAAAGCTAGGAGAAAATCTTTATGGGCAAACAGGAAATAGTGGTAATCCAACCTTTTTGCTTGATGCTAATGGAAATTTCAGCACAGCTACCTTTGAAGGTGGAAAACTAGAGCAATCTAATGTGGATTTATCAGTAGCTTTTACAAACTTAATCACCTTACAAAAAGCCTATGATTCAAGCAGTAAAAGTATCACAACAGCTGATCAAATGATACAAAAAGCAATCAATATGAAACGCTAATTTCAGCTTTTCATATTGATTCTTTTGAATTTTTCTCTAAAATATATTTTATTTCTTGCTCAAAAAACTCATACACCCTAAGTTGTATCAAAGCTTCTTCTTCATTTTTATCCATCAAACGCTCAAGTCTATGAAAATTAATCTTTTTTGCATATCTTGGATTTTTCTTTAAAAGCAAGGCAATATTTTTAAGCAAAGCATCCAAACTAAGCTCATTTTTTAAAACTCTATCTACATATTCTTTAGAAGTTTGCACCAAAATTGCTTGTCTGCTTTTATCATTTGGATAAACTTCATTTGCAATATCAGCTAAAACTTGCCAAATTTCTGCTTTTATATTTTTATTCGCCACGATAATAGCAGCAAAAGATTTTGCTCTAAATTCTAAAGACAAATGACTTGGAACAAAAAATTCTCTAAATTTAGATAAAAAGTTTGCAAATATACTCAACATACTTCACCTCAATGTTTTTTAAGATATTTTAAGATATTATTTCAACTGCCTTCTCTTAGACCTGTGCAATGCTATTTTTAAGCACCGCTTCAGGGTGGGAACACAGCAGAGCACTTAGACTTAGTGTGTGCCGCAGTCATCTGGGAGAGGGTTTTTAAAGTTTAAAATATCCTTTAATATCCTCACAAATTCTAAAGAAATTTACCCCATTAATGGTCGGATTTGTTTTGAAATACTCACACATTCCTAAAAAACCATTTTCAAGCTCTTTAGACTTTACTCCATAGCTAATTGACAAAGCCGCTTCTATAAAAGCTGCTAGTTTATCACAATACTTCAAAGCTTTTCCATCAATAGCCTTAAAACGATCTTCATTAACAGCATCTAAACTACCACTATAAACACTTGGCTTATTATTAAAAATACGATTTTCAAATTCATTTTTTACAAAGGCGCTTTCTTCATTTTGTCCTTCTCTAATACCAAGTATATAACTAAATTCTTCTCTAAAAGATAGCGGTATAAAAGGTAAAATTTTCTCATTAATAAGCTTCATCTCATATTCATTGATGATCTCATTTAAACCATCTATGCCATATTTTACCGGAGAGATGATATCTCTAGTTAAACTTTCAGGTAAATCATGAAACAAAGCACAATAAAAATTGCTTTCTATTCTACCATCACATGCTTTTACTTCTAAAGAATAAAAATAAGACAAAATAGCCACCACAAGCATATGCCCTAAAACCGCAGTTTCTGGAATTCTTGGAGTTTGCGCCCATCTTTTTTGAAAACGCAAACGTCCGCTTAGATCAATTATTTTAGAAATTTTTTGATTAAGGGCGATTTTTCTTGCGCCGATTAACTCATAATAATCTTCTAATTCTTCTTCAACCTTAGCCTTAATCTCATCAATATCACTTAAAAATGAACTAGTTTGATAAACTATATTAAACTCCCATCTTGTCGCAAAATACGAAGCAGCTTTTAAAATAAGCCTTTCTTTAGAATAATCTTTACCTTGTAAAAAAAGCTCATAGCGTTTTAAAAATGCACCATTTTCAATATCTTGAATCATCGGTGCGATTTTGCTTAATACCCAAGCACTTACTTGCTCATTTTTTGCACGCGTTATCTCATGATACACATCAGGGCGTATATCAGTCACTACTACCCTGCTTAAAAACTCAAAAATCCCCGCTTCTATAATAAAACGCATATTCACATCTTTTTCCATTTTAGCAATGAAATAAGCAATGATAAATTTATGCGCTTGTTTATCAAGCTCGACTAAATTTGTCATTCTAGGATAATCATTCCATCTTGATATAGAAGCGGCTTTAAAAATATGTTCTATTAATTCTACACTAATCATTTATTTCCTTTTTTTGCTGTGATTTTACTTTATTTTATAATCTTTAGCAAATTTTAGATATATTTAAAATGAATTAGAGTGGTTAAATTTTTCTCTATCGCTTAACTTAAGATAAATTTCCTCATTTTTACTAAGCTCTTTATCATGGTAAATGCTAAAAATATGTCCTTCCAAACTCACATTTAGCTCATAAAAATCCCCATAAAACACGCATTCTAAAACGCTAGCTTTTAAAGGAGTTTGTGAAGTTGAAATTTGTATATCATTAGGGCGTAAAATACCATTTTTACTTTGCAAATATGCTTTGAATTTCTCATCTAAAATTGTATTTGGATCTATAAAAAATGCCTCGCCCAAAAAGCAAGCACTATCTATATTTTTAGGCTTGTAAAAAAGCTCTTTGGCGCTTCCATAGTCTAAAATTTTCCCATCCTTAATCAAAGCGATATTATCTGATAAATAAAAAGCATCATCTTTATCATGTGTGACAAAAATAGCACTAAGCTTATGCTCTTTTAAGATATTTTTGATTTCTTTGCGCATTTTAACGCTTAAAGTGTGATTTAAATTTGAAAAAGGCTCATCAAAAAGTATGATTTTTGGTCTTGCGACTATGGTTCTTGCTAGCGCTACCCTTTGAGCTTGTCCACCGCTTAGTTCATTTGGATAGCGCTTTAAAAGTGTATTTAAATTTAAAATTTCTAAAACTTCATCAAGTCTTTGTTTTTGCTCGTTTTTACCCAAAGAGCTTATACCAAAGCATATATTTTCTTCTACATTTAAATGCGGAAACAAAGCATAATCTTGAAACAAAACCCCAACATCACGCTCTTGTGGGGCTAAATATACATTCTTAGAAGCAACTAGTTTATCCCCTATATAAATGCTACCATCATTGATTTCAAAAAAACCTGCTATACAACCAAGCAAAGAACTCTTACCACAGCCACTTTCTCCCAAAATACTGACAATCTCACCTTCTCTTAAACTTAAAGAAATTCCTTTTAAAACCTCTGTTTTTCCAAAAGACTTGTAAATATTGTCAATTTTTAAGATTTCCATTATTGTCCTTTTTGGTTGTTTTTATTTTGCAAATAATGCATTAAAAATGTAGGGATAATCCCAAATAACACTATAATCAAAGATGGCAAAGAAACATTATAAATTAACTCATTTTCGCTATAAGCAAACACAAGTGATGAAAGAGTTTGAAAGCCTGAAGGTGAAAGTATAGTCGAAATAGGCAATTCTTTTAAAATATCCACACAAATAATCACCACAGCCAAAGCCAAATAATGCTTCATCAAAGGAAAATGAATTTGAGCAAAAATTTTAAATGGTTTTGATTTTAAGGTTAAATTTGCATAGTCTATATTTTTAGAAATTCGCTCATAGCCTGATTGAGTTGCAAAAATCCCTGAAGCTAAAAATCTCACAAAATACCCAAAAAACAACACTAAAAATCCACCACCTATGGCATATTCAAAAGACAAAAGATCAAAAATATAATTTAACACACCCAAAATCACTAAAATTCCCACAGCCACCACAGCTCCAGGTAAAGAATACCCTAAAGTCGTAAGCCAAAGGATGGTTTTAGAAGCTTTTGTATCATTTAAACGCACCACAAAACATAAATAAAACGCCACCCCCACAATAGTAAAAGAACTCGCCAAAGCCACGCTAAGGCTATAAAATGCAGGTATTAAGACATTGCTTAAATTTTGCATAAAATCAAACCCAGTCCAATAAACAAGCCATATAATAGGCACTACAAAAGCTAAAAATGCCACTAAAAAGCACCATAAAAAGGCTAGAAATGCTTTAAAGCCTTTTAACTCATCTTTTGGAGTGAGCAAAAATACATTTTGATTAAAGCCTTTTTTACCTCTTTGAATTTTTTCTAAAAGCATTAAAAGTGCGATAAACACAAGCAAAGCTACGCTCAAAGCCACAGCGCTGACTTCATCGCCACCACTTCCCCATGTTCTAAAAATTCCTGCACTAAAAGTATCTACACCAAAATACGCTACCAAGCCATAATCACTCAAAACTTCCATAGCCACCAACAGCAAAGCACCCACTATACCCACACGGCAAAATGGCAAAATCACTTTAAAAAATGTTTTTAAATTAGAAGCCTTAAGCGTTTTAGCACTTAAAATGATATTTCCAAGTCCATAAGCAAAGGTATTTTTAGCAAAAAAATACACATAAGGATAAAGCGCAAAAGATAAAATCACGATCACACCATAAGCATTCATGATATCTATACGCCTATCAACACCTAAAAAAGTAGGGATTAAGCCTTGAAATTCAAACAAATCAATCCAAACAAAACCCATCACATAAGAAGGTATAGCCAAAGGTAAAATCAAAAACCATTCAAAAAATTTCGAGCCAAAAAATTTATAAAAAGCTATCAAATAAGCACTAACTAAACCTATAATCAAACACAGCACTAAAGTCCCAAACAATATAAAAGCACTACCAAAAATATATCGTGGCAAGACATTTTTACTCAAATGTTTTAAGGTATTAATATCTATAAAAGGAAGATGCAAGATAATAGCAAGTATAGGCAGTATGATTAAACTACAGAAAAAAAAGGTGGCAAAAGACCACCTTAGACTTAAAAATTTCAAATTTTATTTTTCCTTAAAATTATTTCCATTGAACTTCATCAAAAATCATTAAAGCTTCTTTAGCATTACCCCAGTAAGCTTCAAAATTTGGTTTTTCGATTTTAAACTCGCCCCATGATTGTAAAATTTTAGCAGGTTTTACTTCTTTGTTTACCGGATACTCATAATTTTGGTTTGTTAAAATTTCTTGTGCTTCTTTTGAAAGCATAAACTCGATAAATTTAACCGCAGCTTCTTTATTTTTAGAAGTTTTTAAAACACCTATACCGCTTACGTTAATATGTGTTCCTCTATCATCTTGGTTTGGAAAAATCACTTTTACTGAATTTGCAGCTTCAACATCTTTAGGATTTTTTGAATTTGCTAAGTGTCCTAGATAATAACTATTTGATATAGCCACATCGCCTTCTTTGGCATAGATTGCACGAATTTGATCACGATCTGCGCCTTTTGGAGTGCGCGCAAGATTATTTGCTATGCCTTGTGCCCATTCTTTTGCTTTTTCTTTGCCCAAAGTATCAATCATTGCACTTAATAAAGAGATATTATAAACATTATTTGAACTTCTTACTAAAACTTTACCTTTAAATTTAGGATCAGTTAAATCCTCATAAGTTTTAATCTCTCCATCTTTAACTCTATCTTTAGAAGCAACGATAATTCTTGCTCTTGTTGTAAAAGCATACCATTCGTTGTTTTTACCTCTTAATTCTTTTGGAGAAAGTTTTTCTAACTCAGGTGAGCTAACTGAAACAAAAAGATTATTTGTGCGAACTTGTTCTAAATTTCCCGCATCAGCAGTCATAAACAAATCTGCTTTTGAATTTTTACCTTCAACTTCTAATCTTTTAGCAAGCTCATTAGCCTTAGCTTGCACCACATTTACACTAATGCCTGTTTTTTCTTGAAATAATTTGAAAATTCCTTTATCAGAATCATAATGACGATGAGAATAAATCGTAAGCTCTTGAGCGCTTAAACTCATAGCAGCTAGTAAAGATAGTAAAACTACTTTTGCTTTCATTTTATAAATTTCCTTAATTTAAATTTTGAAATTGATAAGGATTATTATATTAATAATTCACTTTATATTTACTTAAATTGATACACATAATCATTTTAAAATAAAATGATACAAAATTAACATAAATCAAGATATTTTTTCTCTCATTTTTATATAATCATCAAAAATACAATATACAAAGGAGAAAAAATGACACAAGAACAAATTCAAATCATCAAAGATTGTGTGCCGGTTTTACAAAAAAACGGTGAAGTTTTAACTAAAGAATTTTATAAAATCATGTTTGAAGAATATCCTGAAGTAAAACCTATGTTTAATATGGAAAAACAAGCTTCAGGAGAGCAACCAAAAGCTTTAGCAATGGCTATTTTAATGGCAGCAAAAAATGTAGAAAATTTAGAAAATATGAGAAGCTTTGTTGATAAAGTAGCTATCACTCATACAAAATTAAATGTCAAAGAAGAACATTACCCTATAGTAGGCGCTTGTCTTTTAAAGGCTATTAAAGTAGTATTAAATGCAGATGAAACTACACTAAAAGCTTGGGAAGAAGCTTACAAAGCTATCGCACAATTTTACATAGACATTGAAAAAGAAATTTATGCAAAAGCTAAGTAATCATAGGCTTTGATTTTCAAAGCCTATTGTAAAAATGCTATTCCTGCTTTAGCTATTTTTACATCCTCATCTAAGTGTGCTCCACCCACACCTATACCACCAACAACAACTCCATCTATAAAAATCGGCACCCCACCAGGCATAATGGAAAACTTATCATCTAAATAACGAATATCTTCAGGTATTTTACCCTCTTTTACACCTTTAAAAATAATCGCTGTTTCTCTTTTTTGTGAAGTGGCTGTGTAAGCTTTTTTATAACTAGCATTAAGCGTATGCACTCCTGCTTTGTCATCTCTTAAAACCGCTAAAATTTGACCGGATTTATCTACTATGGTAATGCTTACATGAAAGCCATTTTTTCTTGCTTCTTTCTTTGCAAGATCCAAAATCCCTTCAACCATTTGCGTAGTTAAAACAGGCTCTTTTACAAGCTCAAAAGATTTTGCCATCAAACTTACTCCTAAAAATACACATAAAATGAGTAATTTTTTCATTTTTTTCCTTTAAAATTTCTCTACTGCATTTTTTGATAGTTCTTTTATATCGCCTTTTAATTCACAAATTTGACCATTTTGTGCGAGTAAAATTCTATCAGCCATATCAAAATACACATCATCATGAGTTATAGCAAATATAGTAATACCTTTTTGCTTTAAAAGTGGCAAAAGTTTAGTATAAAAAAACTTTCTAAACATAGGATCTTGATCAGCGGCCCACTCATCTAAGATCAAAATATCCCTTTTTTCAAGTAAAGCATTAAGCATAGCTAGACGCTTTTTTTGTCCAGCTGAGAGCTTTATAGTGCTAAAAGTATTTTCTACAAGCTCTACTTTTTCATTTAGCTCTAAAATTTCAAGCCAATATACCAAGTCCTCTTTGCTAAATTTCTCATCTTCTAAAACATGCTCAAACAAATGAAAATCACTAAAAATAGCACTAATTAAACTTCTATACTCATAAATATTTTCTGAAGTTATTTTTTCATCATCTAAAAAAATACTTCCTTTAAAGTCTGTAAAAAGCCCTGCTAAAATCATAGAAAAAGTAGATTTACCGCTACCGTTTTTACCTATTAAAAATACACATTCGCCTTTTTTAAGCTCAAAATTTACAGGTCTTAGTGCAAATTTTTCATTGTATGCAAAGGATACATCTTTAAAACAAAGTTTTTGCCAAGTTTTTTTATTTTGACTGAGTTTAAACTCATGAGAATAATTTTCTAAATTTAAATTTGAAATTTTATCCAAAGCGATTTTTGCCATCATAAGCGTAGGAAAACTTCCTATCATAGCTCCAAGTGGCGCTCTTAAAAAAAGCACACTCAAAGCAATAGTCGTAGCACTTTGCAAACTAGCAAGCTCATAGCTTAAGGCTATATAAAACTCCACTCCTACTAAAGCTAGCATAGCACTATTGCTCCAGTTGTTAGATAAAATATGCAAGATATTTCCCATAGTGGAACTTTTTTTCTTTTTTAGAGCATTTTTTTCAAACTCATTTTCATAATAATACTTCGCCCTTAAAGGATTTAAGGTTAGTTCCTTATGTCCTTGTAAAATATTTTGATAGTTTTTTTGCAAAGCATCATCATTTTCTCTAGCATTTTTAAAATAAAAATACACTTTGCTCATCAAAAAATTATCTACCAAAAAAACACACACTATCCATGCTAAACACAAAAAGAAAATTTCCAAAGAAAGGTAAGCTATGTAAGCACTTACACAAATAATTAAAACACTTGATTGTATAAATTCAGGAAGTCTTAAAAGTCCAAAAGAAATACTACGCACATCATTATTTAAAGAAGCTAAAATCTTTGCTTTGGTGGTGTTTAAAATACTCAAAACACTTGTATCTAAAATTTGCTTTACAACCCTTCTTTGCATTTTAAAAATAAAACTTTGCCCAAACGAGCTTAGAGCAATTTCTACAAAAGAAGAACTCGCAAAAAACACAAGCAATAAAAGCACAAAATACACGATAATATTTGAGTTTTCAAGACTAGTTTTTAATAAAAATTCATTGATAAAAACTAAAGTCAATACACCTAACAAGCTTGTAAAAATACTAAAAAGTAAAAAAAGAATGATTTTAAATTTATTTTCTTGAAATAAAATCCACAAAAAACTCACAATGATACCTTTTCAAGCAATAAATGTGAAATTATAACCACTTATTGATAATATAATATATCCTT
>NZ_JANQDB010000008.1:0-64081 GCF_024723675.1 Campylobacter sp. 1569 | reverse complement strand
TTATCCTTGATTATCTAAAAAATATTTTTCATCATGCTTGAGAATTTCTACACAGTTTTCAAAAAAAGGTAAGGTGTCAATAACTGCTATATTTGCATATGAAAAATTTGATATTTGTAGGTTATTATTTTTTTGTAAAAAAGTCAAGAGTTTGACTAAGTCTATAATGGATGATTTGTCTATATTTCTTACAAAGTATTTTATTTTTTTAGGTAATTTATTTTGATCTTCTTGGATTATATTGCCTTGAAATTCTTTAAAATAACGATAGCTTACTTGAGCTTTTTCTTCAATATGGTGTATATATGTAACTCCTAACCATAGTTCGCCAAAAAGAATAATTTTTCCATTATTTTTTGTAAGTATGTCAAATACACTGTTTTCACCAAAACAGCTATCGTGATCTTGAAGAAAAAGATCTTCTTTTGCGCCTTTTATTGCACAAGAAAAAATCGGATCATTAGTGCGTTTAACTCCAGGCTGAAGCCTAAAAAATTCATTCAATACACCAACTTTTGTTTTAGAATTTATTTTATCATAATCTTTTCCATCGCAAAAGCTATATGTAAATGTAGGCATGATTAGTGTACCTTCTTTACCTATAACTTCAAAAAAACAATCTAAAAAAATACGCAATAATTCTTTAGGGGTTACTAGAGGAATTCCAAAATTATAAATTTCAGAATGGATAAATAATATATCTCCTCGTTTAATTCCTAAATTTTTAAGTGCTTTGATAAGATCTTGTTTATAAAATATTTTATTTTGATTTTTAAATAAAGCTTGCATTATTTCATAGCTTCATCTAGCATTTTTTTCATGTTTTCAAAATTTTCAAAATTTTCAGGAGTGATAAAATCGATACTTAATGGTTTTTTGTAGTATTTTTCTATCTCCATTACTAAAGACATTATATCTATACTATTAATAATACCATCACTCACTAAATTTTTCATAGAAGAGTCAATGTCATCTCTTTCTATATTAATAAAAAATTGTTGAATAATTTTCATTTTTGACCTTTTATTGAAAGCAATTTATGATATTATATTTAAAAAAAATTTTTATAAACTTAAAATGAGGTAAAATGGTAGCTTATTTGCATATAGGTAATGTAAAAACAGGAACTACTACTATACAAAATTTTTGTGCATTGAATGAAAATAAATTATTAGAAAAAGGTTGTATTTACCCTCAATCCTTTCGTATCACTTCTAGACATTGGGGTTTGGTAGAGCAAATTTTAAGCCCTAATAAAGATAAAAATGGGCAAGTGTTAAAAGGGTTGAACGGAAAAGAGTTTAAAGCACATTGTGATAAAAAATTTATATTTTCCTGCGAGGGTATTGTATGGGAATTTTCTAAAATAGAGTATATACAGCAGTTGAAAATTTTTTTAGAGAATTTAGGTTTTGATAAAATATATATTATATTATATTTGCGCAATATCAGTGATCTTTTAAATTCGTTATATTCACAAGAGATAAAAAATAATTTACAGATTGATTTAACACCTATAGATCCTAATATGCATTCTAAAAAACATATCTTTGATTATAAATGGTTATGTCAAAGTTATGCAAGTGTTTTTGGTATAGAAAACTTAAAGATAAGAATTTTTGAGAAAGATGACTTTTTCAATCAAGATTTAATAGAAGATTTTTTGTACTGTATTGATTTAGAAGTTAATAAGAATGAGTTTTTAATTCCTCAAAATCAAAATAAAAGTTTAAATTTATTAGGGATAGAATTACTAAAAAGAATTAATCAAAAAAGCAAAGATCCTAATACAATAAAATTTTTGTCCAAAATAATAGAAAAATATTTTGAGTTAGACTCGTTTCATTCTCATTTGAAGTTTTCATTAAAAGCGCAACTATGTGAAAACTATGAAAAATTTTTTAGTAATTCCAATGAATGGGTAAGATGTAATTTTTTTCCACATAAAAAAGAATTATTTAGAAATCAAGGTATTGTGGAAGCAAATGATAGGGTTGGTTTTAAAGATACTGATTATGATGATATTGTGGATTTTGTTTTGGAAATTGTACGTTTAAAAAACAATACTATTAAATTTTTAAAGGAATTTTGAATAAGCTTCTTGTAAAACCTTCCTGTCAATCTTCCCATTTGCATTTAAAGCAAATTGTTCTATTTTAACAAATTTTTTAGGTATCATGTAGGTAGGAAGTTTGTCTTTTAAAAAGTTTTTTAAATCTAACTCTTCCTTGCTTTCATAAAAACAAATAATTTCTTCTTCAAAAATACAAGCACAATTTCTTACATTCTCATGAGAATTGATAATACTTTCTATCTCTCCAAGCTCTATGCGATGACCCATATATTTGATTTGATGATCTATCCTTCCATAGCATAAAAGTTCGCTAAATTCATTATAAGCTACCACATCACCTGTTTTATAAAGCAAGTCTAGGTAATTATCATGCAAAGGATTTTGCACAAAAGCTTGCTTTGTTTTTTCTTTATCGTTGTAATACCCTAAAGAAAGACAAGTTCCTCTTACATAAAGCTCTCCTTTAACTCCTACTTGACTTGGAGTAATTAAATTTAAATTCTCATCAAAGACTAAAAGTTGGGTGTTTTTACATGCTTTTCCTATAGGCAAAAGCTCATCATCACTAAATTGTCTATTAACTATGTAAAAAGAGCATACATCGGTAATTTCAGTAGGTCCATAAAGATTAGCAAATAAAGTATTAGGAAGATGTCTGCGCCAAATGTTGAGTTGTTTATTTGGCATGATTTCACCACAAAAAAGAATTTTGTTTAAATGCCTTAGTGTAAAGGCTTCAAGAGCATTAGTATTAGCAAAATAAATCAGCACAGAAGGTACCCAAAAAATTGTTGTTATTTTTTCTTGTTCTAGATACTCTAAAATTTTATTTGGAAAAGCAAAAAGATGATTTGGCAGTATATGAAGCGTAGCTCCCATTTTAACAGAGCTAAATATATCTAATATGCTATTATCAAAGTAAAATGGTGCTTGATTAGCAAGTATATCTTCATGGCTTAGTTTAAAAGTCTCACATACCCAAAAAGTATAATCAATCACACTTTTATGACTTATACTTACTCCTTTTGGAGTTCCTGTGCTTCCGCTTGTAAAAAAGACATAAAGTAAATTAGTATCTATGTGATTGTTTAAAGCTTTTTCTAAAGTATTTTCATTTACAACAAAGCTTTCAAAATCTTCTGTGAAAATGGTATCAAGATTAAAATCTAAATTTAATTTTTTAGAAGTAATTAAAAGCTTTGGTTTTAAAACTTCTATAACTTTTTCTACACGCTCTTTAGGGCTTTTTTCATCTAAAAGCGTATAAAAATTTCCACTTTTTGCTACACCAAAAAAAGAAAGCAAACAATCAATCCCTTTAGGAAGTATGATTAATACAGGTTCTTGTGTGCTTTTAGTAGGAAGTTTAGAGAGAATTTTACTTGCTATTTTTTTACTTAAATCATCAAATTCTTTATAGCTTATGCTTCTACCATTAAACTCAACAAAAGCATATTTACTTCCAAATTTAGCAACACTTTTTTGTAAAAAATCATCGATATGGGTTATCATGAGCTTCCTTAGATAATCTTTATCAGTTGGTTGGTTTTTAATTTTTCTATTAAATCTTTTAGCTCATAAGCTTGTATACTAAGCTTTGAAGCTATATCTAAAACATCATTTTTGCTATCACAATAGGCTAAAAAACTAAGTATATTTTCAACTCTTCCTTCTCTTTTGCAATGGTCTATATATAAGTCTCTTTTACCTAAATTGGGTTCGCAAAATACAGTATTTTGATAAATTTCATTTACTTCTAAATTCATGATAATTTCTTGCATAGCTTTTAAGCCACCTTGCAATCCTTCTTCGCTGATGAAATTTAAATCATCTTTGCTAGTGTGGTATTCTTTATAATCACCAAATCTAGTCCTACACACACAAACTACGGGTAAATTTACTAAAGGGGAGCAGTATTGTCTTTCATCACTTCCTCTATCTAAAAAGCTAAATTCTTTAAAATTATTTTTATCTTTTAAAGTATGCAAGGCTACTTTATCTGCTAGGGTATTTTCACTTGGAGTGTGAATGAGTGAGTAAGCATTATCATCGCCTATGCAAGAGAGTACAAAACCTGCTTTGATATGTTTTTGTAAATGCTTTAAATGTTTACTAAGATAAACTATACTTCCTATAGTTTCAGGAGCAAAAACAAAACGATAGTTATATTTTCTCTCTTTTAGTTCTAAAAGCCATTTAGCTAAAAACACAGCTATCACAGGACCACTTAGCTCGTTATTTGCCATAGATGGATGACAAAGGTAAGTGGAAATTAAAATTTCATCTTTTGTTTCTTGCGTGCTAGGTATGAGTAAGTCAGCATAGTTTAAAACTCCATTTTCATGGTGCTTTGCATCGATGAAAACTTTATATTTTCCTTCTTTTAGTTTAACCCTATCTTCGTGTTTTATACAAAAACCCCAACGTCTTTTATAATAGCTTGTCACATAAGGTATGGCATCAGGTATTTCTTCTATAGAGTAAAGATGCTCTTGTAAGCTTGCTAGATCAAGCTCTGTGTCTATGCTTGTGCTATAGTTTAACACATGAAGATTATTTTGCTTAAAATCACAAATTTTTTCTCTATCTGGAGTGATGATATAAGCATCGTTTATCTCCCATTCAGCAGGTACTTCCCAGTCAAACACTTTACTTCCACTTGCTATAGAGTGAATTTTTAATATATCCCCACCCATAGCCTCATCAAGTATTTTCAAGCTTTGTCTAAAGCCAGCTCCTGTAATGCTTCTGCATATAGGAAAAAGATCACAAGCTAGCTCATGCATACTTTTACTCACAACAACCCTTTTTAGTTTCTTCTAAAATCTTAAACAAACTATCTTTAACAAATCGTGCATCTTTTAAGCTCATTTCTTGATGAGCAGGTATGCTAAGTTCAGCTTTATAAAAATTATCCGCATTTTCTAAAAATAAATTTCCATATAAGTTTTTATAATAACTAAACTCATAAGTAGGCTTATAATGTACTTGTACACCTATGCCTAAATTTAATAATTTTTCAAAAATAATCTCTTTTTGGCAATAAAACTCAGGGAAAAGCAAAATAGGGTATAAATGTCTTGAACTTTTTTTATAATCTTTGATTTTTATAGTGCTAAAATAAGGATTTTTTTCAAATTCTTTATCGTAAAAACTTGTGATGATTTCTCTTTTTTCTAGCATATTATCAAGTTTTTTAAGTTGATTTATGCCCAAAGCACAAGCTACATCACTTAAGCGATAATTATAGCCTAGTTCAATCATATCACTATCCCAAAGTCTTTTTTTGACTATGCCATGACTTCTTAAAAGCTTGATTTTTGAGATTAATTCCTCATTATTGCTAACAACCGCACCACCCTCAAAGGTTGTGATAGGTTTAACCGGATGAAAAGAAAATATGCTCAAATCTCCCATAGAACCTACTTTTTGATTTTTATAAATAGCACCTAGAGCATGACTTGCATCATCAATTAGTGGGATGTTGTGTCGTTTAGCTAAGGTTAAGATTTCATCCATTTCTACACTATTTCCCGCAAAATCAACCACACAAATTGCCCCTATATTAGAGCTATCTTGGCTTAGTCTTAAAGCAAGTTTTTTCTCATCAATATTTCCATCACTTTTTACATCTATAAACTCAACCCTAGAACCTGCCATTAAAGCAGCATTTGCAGTTGCAGCAAAGGTAATGGGGGTTGTTAAGACAATTTTATCTTTTACATTTAAAGATAAATACGCAAGGTGTAAAGCAGAAGTAGCTGAATTTAGCACGCAAGCATATTTTACACCCACATATTCACAAAGGGCTTGTTCAAATTCTTCAACCTTTTTTCCGCCGGTTAAAAAATCATCTTTTAAAGCCTCACAAACTACTTGTATGTCTTGTTCGTCAATATTTTGATGAGAATAAGTTATCATTTTTCAAGCTCTGTATGATTTATTATATTTAAAAGCTCTTCTTGGCTAATCCATTCTTTGTTATTATCTGAGCTATAAGAAAAGCCATTAGAAACTTTTTTACCTTTTTGTCCTTTTGCATTTATACTAAAATCAACATTAATATTATTAAATTGGATACTTGGGCTGATGGCATAATAATTTTCAAATTCATAAGTTAAATGACTATCATCACTTGAAATCATAATTTCATGTAGTTTTTCACCTGCTCTTATACCTATGATTTTATGGGCTAAATTAGGAGCCATAGTTTTAGCCAAATCAACGATTTTCATAGAAGGAATTTTTGGCACGAAAATTTCCCCTCCATGCATATATGCAAAATTATTCAGCACGAAATTAACCCCATCTTCTAAGGATATCCAAAATCTTGTCATTCTCTCATCTGTGATAGGAAGCTCTTTAGCGCCTTCATTGATTAGTTTTTTAAAAAATGGTATAACAGAACCTCTTGAGCCTACTACATTGCCATATCTTGTAACGCTAAATTTAGTATGAGAATTTCCTGCGATGTTATTTGCTGCTACAAAAAGCTTATCGCTTGCAAGCTTTGTAGCTCCGTATAAATTAATAGGATTGCATGCTTTATCGGTTGAAAGAGCGATACATTTTTCTACATTATTTTCCAAACACGCATCGATTACATTTTGTGCTCCATGGATATTAGTTTTTATGCATTCCATTGGATTATATTCTGCAATTGGTACATGTTTCATAGCAGCTGCATGGATAACAAAGTCAACATCTTTCATTGCTATATTTAATCTTTCTTTATCTCTTATATCACCTATGAAATAACGCATGCAAGTATCATTAAATTCTCTCGCCATTTCAAATTGTTTGAGTTCATCTCTTGAATAAATGATGATTTTTTTGGGTTTGTATTTTTGAAGTAAAGTTTTAGTATAAGTTTTTCCAAAACTTCCTGTACCACCAGTGATTAAAATACTTTTTCCATTAAACATATTTATTTTCCTATTACTTGACTAAGTTTTTATATCGGCTGAAAATAAAATTATTTTAAAATTCTTGGTAAAGTTATACCTGTTTGGGCTTGGTATTTGCCTTTTTTATCAGCATATGTTACATCACAAGGCTCATCTCCTTGTAAAAATAAAACTTGAGCTATACCCTCATTAGCATAAATTTTAGCAGGTAGTGGGGTTGTGTTTGAAATTTCTATAGTGATATGTCCTTCAAAACCTGGCTCAAAAGGGGTTACATTTACTATGATACCACATCTTGCATAAGTGCTTTTGCCAAGACAAATAGCCAAAACATCATTTGGCATTTTAAAATACTCAACCGTTCTTGCAAGTGCGAAAGAATTTGCAGGTACTATACATACATCGCCTACAAAATCTACTACATTTTCCTCTACAAAATTTTTAGGATCTACAACAGTGGAATTTACATTAGTAAAAATCTTAAATTCTCTTCCAACTCTTATATCATATCCATAGCTTGAAAGCCCATAACTAACTATACCTTTACCTATATTTGCTTCGCAAAATGGCTCTATCATATTGTGTTTTAATGCCATTTTTTTGATCCAATTATCTGCTTTTAAGCCCATTTTTGTCCTTTATAATTAAAGTGAATTTTTAAATTATATCTTAAAATAAAAGTAAAAAATAAATAATTGAAGTTATTTTTAGTATTTTTATATATAATTATAAATTAAGTCTTATAAATTAAGGAGAATATATGACAAAAGAAGAAATCAAAGAACTAATGCAACTTTTTGCAGAAGCAAATATAAGCAAGATTAAAATAAAAGAACAAGATGGATTTGAAATAGAACTTGAAAGAGATATGTGTTGTGAATTACCAGCTCCAGCTCCTGTTACTCCAGCCCCACAGCCAATTAATGTGAATGTAGTTAATGAAACCAAAGCAAGCTCAAACTCTTCTAATAAGCCAACTATCAACAGCCCTATGGTAGGTACTTTTTATCAAGCTCCAAGCCCAGGTGCAGCGCCTTTTGCTAAAGCAGGACAAACTATTAAAAAAGGAAGCACTATAGCAATTATTGAAGCGATGAAAATCATGAATGAAATCGAAGCTGAATATGATTGTAGGATAGTAGAAGTATTAGTTGCAGATGGTCAGCCTGTAGAATTTGGTATGCCTTTATTTGTGGTGGAGAAATTATAAAATGGAAATTAAAAAAGTTTTAATAGCAAATCGTGGAGAAATTGCATTAAGAGCTTTAAGAACTGTAAAAGAAATGGGAAAAAAAGCAATTTGTGTGTATTCTACCGCAGATAAAGACGCTTTGTATTTAAAATATGCTGATGCGAGTATTTGCATAGGAAATGCTAGAAGTTCAGAAAGTTATTTAAATATCCCAGCTATTATTAGTGCGGCTGAAATTAGCGAAGCTGATGCGATTTTTCCAGGATATGGATTTTTAAGTGAAAATCAAAATTTTGTTGAAATTTGTGCAAAACATAATATCAAATTTATAGGTCCTTCAGTAGCTGCTATGGCGCTAATGAGTGATAAAAGTAAAGCAAAACAAGTAATGCAAAGAGCCGGCGTGCCTGTAATCCCAGGAAGTGATGGAGCTTTAGGTGGGGTTGAGGCGGCTAAAAAGCTTGCTAAAGAAATAGGTTATCCTGTGATTTTAAAAGCAGCAGCAGGTGGTGGTGGCCGTGGTATGCGTGTAGTTGAAGATGAAAAAGATTTAGAAAAAGCTTATTGGTCGGCAGAAAGTGAAGCTATGAGTGCTTTTGGCGATGGCACTATGTATATGGAAAAATATATCCAAAACCCACGTCATATAGAAGTGCAAATCATAGGAGATAGCTTTGGTAATGTGATACATTTGGGTGAGAGAGATTGCTCTATGCAAAGACGCCATCAAAAACTTATAGAAGAATCTCCTGCAATTTTACTAGATGAAAAAACAAGAGCAAGACTTCATGAAACAGCAGTTAAAGCTGCGAAAGCTATTGATTATGAAGGTGCGGGAACTTTTGAGTTTTTAGTAGATAAAAATTTAGATTTTTATTTTATTGAAATGAATACGCGTTTGCAGGTTGAGCATTGTGTGAGTGAAATGGTAAGTGGGGTAGATATTATCGAGCTTATGATTAAAGTAGCAGAAGGGTATCCTTTACCAAAACAAGAAGAAATTAAACTTAAGGGTCATTCTATAGAATGTAGAATTACTGCAGAAGATTCTAAAACTTTCTTACCTTGCCCAGGTAAAATCACAAAATACGTAGCTCCAGCAGGACGTAATGTTAGAATGGAAAGCCATTGTTATCAAGATTATAGTGTGCCTCCTTATTATGATTCTATGATTGGAAAATTAGTTGTTTGGGGAGAAGATAGAAACACAGCTATAGCTAAAATGAAAATAGCCTTGCAAGAGCTTATTGTAGGTGGAATAAAAACAACCAAAGATTTTCATTTAGCGATGATGGATAATGCAGATTTTATCAATAATAATTATGATACAAATTATCTTTCAAGACATTAATTTAAGATAGGTTTAACCTATCTTAATTCCTCTATATGAGCGTTTGCTCTTATTTTATCAAGATGATTTTTTAAGGCTTGTTCTCTTTGGGTTAGAGTGTAAACATTACTAACTTGGTCTTTGATTAAATCAAATTCGATAGGGTTTTTGCCATATTTTTCTTTTACAAAATACACTATATAAGCATTTTCACCATTTAATACTGGAGTAAATTCTCCTATTTTTGTATTATTTAACAAAGCAAGTAATCTTGGATCTAAACTAGCCGCATTTAAACTAATGGCCTTTGATTTAATCTGAGAATTTTTATACATAGGGTTTTGTGCAAGCTGTTGTAAAAGTTCAGGATTGGTAGAATTGTAAACAACTAAGTCTATGTTTGAAAAAGTGCTAAATTTATCAAGATTGCTTTCATAAAAATGTTTTAGTGTTTCATCGTCAATATTGATTTTTGCATTTTGCATTATGCTTCTATAAAGTTTTTCTCTTTCAAGATCTTTTCTAACTTTGTTTTTAAAAACTTCAAAACTTAAACCATCTTTTTCTATCTTTGCTTGCAAACCATTGATGTCAGTTTTATTGCCTTTTGCTATTTGGGCTAATTTTTCATTAAGCTCAAAAGTGCTTACATAAATTCCTAGCTTTTTAACTTCACTTTGTTGAACTTTATCATCTACTAAAAATGCTATAGCCTTTTGCTTATCATTGGTTTTTAATTCTTTCATGGTTTGTTCTATATCATAAAGAGTAATAGGTTGATTTTCTACTACCATTGCCACACCGCCAATGGTTTGAGCATATAAAATATTTGCAGCAAAACAACAAGATATTAAAAATTTTCTCATATGAAACCTTTATTTAAGTGTAAATATAGCATTATAACAATAAAAATTTAAAAAAGGTAAAAATATGCAAGAAATTACAACACGTTTTGCTCCTTCTCCAACAGGATATTTGCACATAGGAGGGCTTAGAACGGCTTTATATAATTATCTTTATGCAAGAAAAAATAAGGGTAAATTTTTATTGCGTATTGAGGATACGGATTTAAAAAGAAATTCACAAGAAGCTACACAAGCTATTATAGAAGCATTTAAATGGTGCGGACTTGATTATGATGGGACGATTGAGTATCAATCCCAAAGATTTGATATTTATAAAAAATACATTCAAAAATTATTAGATGAGGGTAAGGCTTATTATTGTTATATGAGTAAAGAAGAGCTTGATGAGTTAAGAGCTAAGCAAGAAGCAGCTAAAGAGCGCCCAAAATATGATGGTAGATATAGAGATTTTAAAGGAACTCCGCCAAGTGGTATTGAGCCTGTAGTGCGTATAAAAGCACCACAAAGTGGAGAGATTAAATTTATAGATGGTATTAAAGGCGAGGTTAGTTTTAAGGCTGAAGATATTTTAGATGATTTTGTAATCGCAAGAAGTGATGGTAGCCCAATTTATAATTTAACCGTTGTAATTGATGATGCACTAATGGGTGTGAGCGATGTTATAAGAGGAGATGATCATTTATCAAATACTCCAAAACAAATCGTTCTTTATGAGGCACTAGGCTTTAAAATTCCTAAATTTTATCATGTGGCTATGATACATGGTGAAGATGGTAAAAAACTTTCTAAGCGTCATGGAGCAACTGATGTGATGGAATATAAAAATATGGGAATTTTGCCTCAAGCCTTGCTTAATTTTTTAGTGCGTCTTGGTTGGAGTCATGGTGATGATGAGATTTTTTCTTTAGAAAGTATGCAAGAACTTTTTGATCCAAATCATATCAATAAAAGCGCTTCTTGTTATAATTTTAAAAAGCTAGAATGGCTTAATGCTCATTATATTAAAACTTTACCTTTTGAAGAAATCAATAGACAATTAAAAGATTTAGGATTTGATTTAAGTCAGTATGAAAAAGCAGGATTTTTACTGGATATGTTAAGAGAGAGAGCTAAAACCCTGCATGATATTATTAGCGGGGCTAAAGTGTTACTAAATGACCCAAAAGAATATGATCAAAAGGCTGTAGACAAATTTCTTAATGTAACAAATTTAACTTATTTGGAAAAATACGCTATGGTTTTAAATGAGCAAAAAAATGCTTGTGAATTTGAAGAATTAACTAATCAATTCTTAGAAGAAAATAATCTTAAGTTAAAAGATCTAGCTCAAGCCATACGCATTGCACTCACTGGAAGCTCGGTAAGTCCTAGTATTTTTGAAGTATTAGAATTTTTAGGAGTGCAAAAAGCTAAGCTTAGAATAGAAAATTTACTAACTTACATGAAGGGGAAATAATGAATTTAAAAGAAGAGGCTTTAGAATACCACTTAGGTGGTAAAGTAGATATTGTTGCTAGAAAGCCTATGGATAGTGCGCATGATTTATCCTTGGCTTATTCTCCAGGGGTTGCTGAACCTTGTGTTGAGATAGCAAAAGATGAAACTTTAGCTTATAAATACACTAACAAAGCTAATTTAGTTGCTATAGTAAGTGATGGTAGTGCGGTTTTGGGGCTTGGCAATATAGGAGCAAGTGCAAGTAAGCCTGTGATGGAAGGAAAGGCTTGTTTGTTTAAAAAATTTGCTAATGTTAATGCTTATGATTTAGAAATCAACGCTCATAGTGTAGATGAGATTGCTACTTTTTGTAAAGCTATAGCGCCTACTTTTGGAGGGATCAATTTAGAGGATATTTCAGCACCAAAATGCTTTGAAATAGAAGCTGCTTTGCAAGATCTTGGAATTCCTGTAATGCATGATGATCAACACGGAACTGCAATCATTTCTACAGCAGGATTAATGAATGCTATGGAAATTAGCGGTAAAAAATTTGAAGATATTAAAGTAGTGGTAAGTGGTGCGGGTGCAGCGGGTATTGCAAGTGCTAGAATGTATAGAAATTTAGGGGTTAAAAATATCGTTTTAGTAGATAGCAAAGGTGTGATTAATACCCAAAGAGATGATTTAAATAAATACAAACTAGAATTTGTAAGCGATACTAAAGATAGTACTTTAAGAGAGGCCTTAAAAGGCGCTGATGTATTTTTGGGTTTGAGTGCACCTAAGATTTTAGATGATGAGATGATTTTAAGTATGGCTAAAGATCCTGTGATTTTTGCGCTAGCTAATCCTGTACCTGAAGTAATGCCTGAAGATGTTAAAAGAGTTAGAAATGATGCTATAGTTGGAACAGGTAGAAGTGATTATCCAAATCAAATTAATAATGTTTTAGGTTTTCCTTTTATCTTTAGAGGAGCTTTAGATGTAAAAGCGACTAAAATCACCGAAAATATGAAAGTTGCCGCTGCGAAAGCTTTGGCTGATTTGGCTAAACTTGAAGCAACTGATGAGGTAAAACAAGCTTATGGTGTAGAAGAGCTTAGCTTTGGCAGAGATTATGTGATACCAAAACCATTTGATAGCAGGGTAAAAGCTGTAGTTAGTGCTGCTGTGGCAAAAGCTGCGGTTGAAGATGGAGTGGCTTTGGTAAAAGAATTTGATTATCAAAAATATTTAGCAAGTTTACAATAATTTTTTTATATTAAGTTTTATTTAAAATAATTTTTTGAATAAAACTTAATTTTTATTTTCAATCTTTTAGTTTGACTTTTCGATTTATAATTTTCAATCCAATAAAATTAAGTAATAAAATAATTTCTTACACTAAATGTTAAAATTTGATATAAATTTTAGTATTGATTATATTTTTAATTAAATTAATTTATATTTAAGATATTTTTTTATAGGATACTAGTACTTAATCATAGAAAGGCTAAGATGATTTTTGGAAAGATAGATTATCTTAATTTACTCCCTTTACATATCTATCTTAAAAAAACAGCTTTTCCTAGCTATGTTAAGCAAACTACAGAATACAAAAAAGGGGTTCCTAGTAAGCTAAATCGCCATTTGTATTTTAGACGCATTGATGCAGCGATTATTTCAAGTATTGAAAGTCGTAGAAAAAAATACAAAACCTTAAATGTGGGAATTTGCGCAAGCAAAAAGGTAAAAAGCGTTTTAGTGAAAAAACATTCTCAAAGCAAAGAAGATGCAAGTTCTGCAACTTCTAATGCTCTTGCAAAAGTTTTAAAGCAAAAAGGGGAGGTTATCATCGGTGATAAGGCTTTAAAACTTTATTTGCAAAATCCAAAAGATTATATTGATTTGTGTGAATTATGGTATGAAAAGACAAAATTACCTTTTGTTTTTGCACGTTTTTCTTGCGTTAAAAATTTTTCTATTTATAAAAAAATGATGAAAAATTTCACAAAAAGTAAAATTTTCATTCCACAATATATTTTGTTAGATTATTCTAAATCAAGAAATCTTTCTCAAAAGGAAATTAGTGCATACTTAAAGCTAATTTACTACAAAATAGGAACAAAGGAGCAAATGGCGCTAAAAAAATTTTTAGCTAAAACAAGCAGCAAGATACTATAAAAAGGACAATTTATGAGTATGGCTAAACAATATATCAACGAAACTTTAGAAAAAATTCAAACAATTTCCCCAAGACAACCTATCTTTTTTCAAGCAGTAACTGAGGTATTAAATTCTTTAGAACCTTTACTTGAATCTAATAAAACTTACCAAGATCATGCAATATTAGAGCGTATTGTAATGCCTGAAAAAACAACTATATTTAGAGTTGTATATATTAATGATGCAGGTAAAGCTCAAACACATTTTGGCTATAGAGTACAGTTTAACTCTAGTTTAGGACCTTATAAAGGTGGACTTAGATTTCATCCTAGTGTGAATTTAGATGTTTTGAAATTTTTAGGTTTTGAACAAATTTTCAAAAACTCTTTAACGGGTTTAATGATAGGCGGTGCTAAAGGTGGAGCAAATTTTGATCCTAAAGGTAAAAGTGAAGCAGAAATTATGCGTTTTTGTCAAGCTTTTATGGCTGAACTTTCAAAAATCATAGGTGCAAGTACTGATGTGCCAGCGGGTGATATAGGGGTTGGTGCTAGGGAAATTGGATATATGTTCGGAGCTTATAAGAAAATTAGCTCTAATTTTGATGGAACCTTAACGGGAAAGAAAATTCCATGGGGTGGAAGTTTAGCAAGAACAGAAGCAACAGGATATGGTTGTGTGTATTTTACTCAAGAAATGCTAGCAAAATATAACAATGCATTAGAAGGAAAAGAGTGTGCAGTCTCAGGTAGTGGAAATGTGGCAATTTATACCATAGAAAAATTACACCAACTTGGAGCAAAAGCAATCACAATAAGCGATAGTGATGGATTTGTTTATGATAAAGATGGAATAGATTTGGATTTATTAAAAGAAATTAAAGAAGTAAAAAGAGCTAGGGTGAGTGATTATGCAGTGCTTAAAAAAGGTGCTGTTTTTACTCCAAAAAGTGCATATAAACAAGGTTGTAATGGAGTATGGAGTATACCTTGTGATATAGCTTTTCCAAGTGCTACGCAAAATGAGTTAAATTTAGAGGATATTAAAATCTTATATCACAATGGTTGTCGCATGGTAGCAGAGGGGGCTAATATGCCAAGCACACTTGAAGCGATTGATTTTATGTTAAATCAAAAAGACTTTTTATTTGCTCCAGCTAAAGCTGCAAATGCAGGTGGAGTAGCGACTTCTCAACTTGAAATGCAACAAAATGCAAGTATGTGCCAATGGAGTTTTGAGGAAGTTGATGCAAAATTGCATAAGATTATGAAAAATATTTTTGAAAATTCATATGAGTGTGCAAAAGCTTATAATCATGAAGGAAATTTAGTAGTAGGCTCAAATATAGCAGGCTTTAAAAAAGTAGCTGATGCGATGATTGATCATGGTTATATTTAAAAAAGATGGCTTAAATGCCATCTTTAACGCATATAAAAAAAGCTTGTTATTTGATTAGCAATTTTTTCCTCTAAAGACTCTTTGGCTCTGTCTATATTGCTAAGATAAGCAGTTCTTGCTAAAAGCGAGGTGCTTTGAGTAGAGTTTTTGGAGCTAATTTGTAAATTAACTTGTAAAAGATAGTAATTTTCTACTTCCATTTCAAAAACATCATCTATTTTATCAAAGTCATTATAAAAAAATCTCGCATTAGAAGCAATTAGTCTTTGCGCATAGGAAAATTTCTTAAAATCTACTATATTGATGTAAATTTTATAATCACTTTGTTCATTATTTAAAACCAATCCTAAATTTTGTAATTTTTGAGTGAGCTTAGCTTCTAAATTTGTGTTTAATTTTGAAGGGTTGTTGATGTGTAAAGAAAAACTTTGATTTTTATTAGCATGCAGGAAAATACCTTCATTGTTTGTTTGGATAAAAGTTTGCATAGGACCTGTGCAAGCACTTAAAAATAGTGCAAGCACAAGTAAGAAAAGATTATTTTTGAGCATCGATTATGGTTGGTACGGCACGAAGACCAAGTTTAGAGTATTTTGCAAAAGTTTCTCTTACTGCTTTAACCTCAGCTTCACTAGGTTTTTTATAATCTTTTATATCTTTATCATAGTATTTTTTCATAATGGCAATTTTTTGTGTATCGTCTTTAGCATTTTTACTTTCTTTATAAATTAATGCAGATTTTTCAAAAGCACTAGTATCATGGATAGGGGTTAAGATAAATTTCACTTGATGGGTTTTTAGTGTTTCTTCTATTTTATCTAAATGCATTCTACAATATGGACATTCTGGATCACTAAATACATAAAGTAAAGGTTTATTTTTATCGCCTAAAGAAATAAACATTTTTTCTTTTTTAAGTTCCACTAGAGCTTTTTTTGAAAATTCAGCTTGTTGTTTTTCCATAAGTTTTGCTTGATAAATTTGAGAATAAAACTCACCTTTTTTTACATCAATTACTTCAGTTGTGATGATATTATCTTGAGTGAAAACGATTTCTTGGAAATTTTTACCACTAATTTCAAAATTAACTATCACAGCTTCAAAGTTAGTATCAGGAATTTTTTCTCTACTAGAAACACTAATGTTTGCATTTGATAAATTTGGATTTTTTTTAAAAAAATTAATAATTTCTTCATTACTTGCAGCAAATAAAGAGCTAGCAAGAGTTAAAAGAGCTAAAGATTTTTTCATTTTTTTCCTTTATTTTAAATTTTTATACATTATAAAATGTAAATTTTAACACTTAGGCTTTTAACATTCTTTTTTCCTCAATTTTTATCACTTGAGGATAGTTTTTATCAAGGTATTCTAAATAAGCTATGGCATATTTTCTTGAAATTTGAAAATGATTTTTTACAAAAGCTACATCTAAATGATGATTTTGTAAAAGTTTTAAAAACTCTTGCATGAGATTTTCAAGAGCATTTTTTTCTATAAAAAGATTATGCGCTAATCTTTTGACTTTGTTTTCTTTAGTGAGTTTTTTTAAGATAAGATCTCCATTTTTCCTATCAAGTTCTAAATACTCATAAAGATTATAAGGTGCGGTAGGTTTTATACCTTCTTTTTTTAAAATTTCATAAAGCTCACAATGAGCCTTTTCTTGTAGTTTTTCAAAATCTTGTCCTTTTAAAAACCATATGCCATCTTTAAAATCTAATTTTTCTTGCATTTGCTTGAGCACATAAGCACAAAAGCTCTCACTTGCCCAGCTAAGCCTTAAGGCGATAGAATGAGGAGAGATTAAAGCATAAGGATTTTTAGAGAAAATAAAATTAATAAATTCTTTTAAAGTTTGCATAGCATTTAAATCATACACATTTAAAGCTTGCTCATCGACAAAAACATGATCTAAACTTTTTGCTAGGTTTAGGGCTTGCTCATGAGTGAGTTTAAAGCGTTGATAACTTGAAAGTAAGCCAAAGCCAAGTTTGTGAGTTTGTTTTAAAAACTCAAATACTTTTTTAAAATCTTTTTGTTCTAAAAGTGCTAGATACTTAGCTTTTATATCTTTTTTTAAAGGCTCACTCACTGCATTTAATACCACGCCACCACTTTTAATACGCCCATTTTCAAGCAAGATAAATTTATCATCAAAACACAAAGGTAAGTTTTTATCAAACTCTAAGCTAATATAAGTTTTATCTTCAAATTCTTTGATTACATTAATTTTTGCATTAAGCTTTTTTGAGCCACTACAAAATTCTAAAATACTCCCGTGTTTAATCTCTGTATTAAAAACTACTCCATCGATACTTTTAAAGCTTTTAAAAACACCTTTTTTGCTTAATACATAGCCTTTTTTTAACTCATGATAATCACAATTTAAACTCAAAGCAACTCTATTATAAGCTTTTGCTTCTAAAACATTTTCTTCATGAATTTGTATATTTTTTACAATGATATCTTTTTGATTTTCAAGGCAAAAGATTTTTTCATTTTTGCTGATTTTTCCTTCATTTAAGCTTCCTGTTACTACCGTTCCTATACCTTTTAGAGAAAAAACTCTATCAATGTAGTATCTAAAAATTAAATTTTCATCATTTTCTTTAGGCTTTAAACTAAGTAGATAGTTTTTTAAATTTAATATACTTTGCTCATCATAAATGCTTGTTGGAAAAACTTTTAAGATATTGATTTTAAAGGCTTTTAATTCTTTTAAAAGCTCTACTTGTTTTTGTGCTAAATCCTTGCATAAATCAACCTTACTCAAAATAAGCACCACATCTTTTACACCTAAAAATTCCAAAACCCTTAAATGCTCTATACTTTGAGCCTTTAAACCCTCGTTTATATCTATGACAAACATACATACTCTAAAGCCAAAAGTACCACTTATCATAGTTTTAATCAAACTTTCATGCCCAGGCACATCAATAAAAGCAATGTTTAAATTTTCACTTTTTAAATTTGAAAAGCTAAGATTAATCGTAATGCCTTTTTCTTGCTCTTCTTTTAAATCATCACCCTCAAAACCATTTAAAGCTTTAATAAGCGAAGTTTTACCATGGTCAATATGCCCAGCAGTGCCTATGATGATACTATGCATGAAATACCTCTTTAATAATGCTTATTATTTTATTTAAATCTTTTTCTAAAATACTTCTAAAATCTAGCACAAAATGCCCATTTTCAACACGGCCGATCACGCCTTTTTTTCTAAATTTTTCTTGTAAAAGCAAAGCTTTTTCATCAAAACTTAACACAAAAGTATCTAAGCTTTTATCAGGCATAGATCCACCACCTACTAAACTTTTAGAAGCTTTCAACTCACATTTAATAGGAATTTTTTCTTTGACAAAGAGTGCCTTTTTTTCTATGGTTTTTAAATCATCATTTAAAAGTTTTAGCGTGGGAATTTTTTCATATTCTTTTTCTAAGTATGCTTTGGTAGTTTCATTTAAAAAAGCTAGAGTGATTTTATCAACCCTTAGCATTCTTAGAAGTTGATTTTTCTTTAGTTGTTGAATGTATTTTTTCTTTCCAAGTATAATGCCTGCTTGAGTAGAGCCAAAAAGTTTATCGCCGCTAAAACTTAAAATATCACAATGTTTTAAAAGCTCTTTTGCACTCGGCTCATTTTTACTAAGTTGTTTATTAATCTTTTCACACCATCCAGCACCCAAATCATAATAAGATATGAGTTTTTTCTTTTTTGTTAAAGCGTGAATTTCACTTAAGCTCACCTCTTCAAAAAATCCTTTAAAAGCAAAGTTAGAGCGGTGGGTTTTCAAGATCATTTTAGTATTTTCATTGATAGCTTTTTCATAATCATATAAATGAGTTTTATTAGTCGTGCCTATTTCTTTTAGCTTAACACCAGCTGCTAGCATAACTTCAGGAATTCTAAAATTTCCCCCAATTTCAACTAGCTCACTTCTTGAAGTAATAACTTCCTCATTTTTTGCTAAGGTGTTTAAGATCAAAAATACAGCCGAGGCGTTATTATTAACAACTAAACAATCTTCACAATCAAATAATATTTTTAAATTCGCACTAAGTGCGTCATACCTTGAACCTCTTTTACCACTTTGCATGTTAAACTCTAAATTAGAATAAGAGCAGATGATTTCTTTAGTTCTTTCAAAAATACTCTCATCAATAATACTACGACCAAGATTAGTGTGTATGATAACTCCAGTAGCATTGATTAAACTTTGGCTTTGCATATTTAAAAACTCATCAATACTTTGAGCAATTTTACTTAGTAAATCTTGTAAGCTAAAATTTAAATTTTCATTTTTACTTAGTTCTTTTTTACAATTTGAAACAACTATTTTTGCAAAATGAGATCTTAAATACAAAGGGTAGCTAGCCAAGTTTTCATCATTTATAAGCGTGTTTATGGGTGGAAAATTTCTAAATTTGTTCATCTTAAACCTTAAGAATAAATTAGTAAAATTATAACTTTTTTATAATGAAATTTATATAATTAAGATTAAAAAATTTAAAAGAGAGTGTTATGAAAGATTTTGTATTTTTAGAAAATGAAGATTTAATTCCTTTAAGTGATAATATTAGCATAGTTCAAAAAGCCTGTAACGAAGAAGTTTTTATAGGAAATTCAAAGCTTTTAAACCCTGAAGTTTATGCACCTGAGATTAATTTTTACCTTAAAAATTCACAAGATGATGTGCTTAAAAAAGCCAAAACTATTGAGTCTTTATATAAGATTAGATCTAAAGTTTATGATTTAGGGCTTGATTTAGAATACACCAAAGAAGTGGGTAAAAATGTAATTATTGTAAGCAATGAGGAACAAAATGAGCTTATAGAAAGCTTAAAAAAACAAGAATACAAGGTTTTAAAACTAAGCAATGAGCAATGTTTGGGTGTTTTAGGTTGCGTGGGCGAGCTTTGCGTGATAGCTTTAAAAGATGATGAGCAAGTAGAGATTGATTGTGATTTTTTCTTATATGATGTAAAAAAAGAAAGTTTTGATCAACAAAGTGGTTGTTATGATTTAACTACTTTAAGTCAAGAAGAACTTATAAAACTTTTAAATTCTAATTCTCCAAAATATAAATTTAGAAATTATATTAGTTATGATGATAGCATTTGTCAATACCATGAAAGAAGAAGTATTCATTGTGGAAAATGTGCTGAAATTTGTCCTAGTGTGGCTATTTTAAAAGATGATGAGCAAAGAAAATTAGAATTTTCCCATGTGGATTGTTTAAGCTGTGGTGATTGTGTGGGGATTTGTCCTAGTGGGGCGCTTGATTATGCACCTATGCCACGCAATAGTTTTTATGAAATTTTAAAATTTTATGAAGATAAAATCATTTTAATTATCCCTGAGAAAATGTCTATAGAAAATTTAAATATCACTTTAAAAGAAGATGTAATGCCTTTTATGATTAAAGGCGAAAGCTATCTTGATCAAGCACATTTTTTAGCTATGCTTCAAACAAGTGGTGCGAGTGTGATTTTTTATAGTGATGGCTTATCGCAAGGTGCTTTAGAAGTGATAGCTTTGATGAATGAAATTTTTCAAAGAAAATTTAAACAAAATGCAATTTTTCTAGCTAAAGATGAAAAAGAACTTTTAGAGGCTATAAAACAAGCGCATTTTATAGAAAATCTTAAATTTATATCTTATAATCCTGCGCTTTTAAAAAGAGAAGATTTTGCTATAAGATTAAGAGAGCTTATAAAAGAAGAAAATTTAGGCAATATCCCAAGCAAAGAATGGATACGCTATGGAAAAATCACTATCAATACAGATACCTGTACCTTATGTCTTTCTTGTGTGGGAGCTTGTAATGTAGGAGCTTTAGTGGCTGATGCTAAGGATAATTCTTTGAAATTTAATGCAAGCTTATGTACTACCTGTGGATATTGTGAGGCAAGTTGTGCTGAAAAAGATACTTTAATGCTTCAAAGAAGTGGGATAGATCTAGAAAAAGAGTATTTTTCTTTTATGGTTTTAGCTCAAGATGAACTTTTTGCTTGTGTAGAGTGTGGGAAAGAATTTGCTACTAAAAAGGCCATTGAAAAAATTGCTAGCATTATGAAGCCAAGATTTATGGGCGATGAGGCTAAGATAAAAACACTATATTGCTGTGCTGAATGTAAAGCAAAAGTAATGATACAAAATATGAATGTGCTTTAAGCCAAAAGGCTTAAGCACTAAGTTTTAATCCCACCACTCCAGTGATGATTAAAATAATAAAAATGATTTTATTAAGAGTTATTGCTTCTTTAAAGATTAAAAATCCCACCACGCTAACTAATGCCAAACCACAACCTGCCCAAGTTGCATAAGCTATGCTTAAATCAATTTTTTTCAAAGCATAAAATAAACCTACTAAAGAAAATGAAAAAAACACCGCAAAAACGATTAAATAAAGATTATTTTTACTTATGCTTGCATACTTCATCGAGCTTGTTGCAATCACTTCAAAAACTATACTAATTGCTAATACTAACCAATGCATTTTATATCCTTTTAAATTAATTTAAAAATGAAACTATAAAAGGATAAAAGGTGGTGCAGTAGGGGCTATAAAATAACCACAAGATAATCTTATCTTCCATTTTGTCCATAAGCTAGTGTAAAATTTTAAGATAAAAAATCCATAAGTCATTTATAACCTTGTAATAATTTATCTTATTTTAGCATTGTTTTTTATATCTTAGTTAAATTTAGCGCAAAAGCTTTTTGACTTAAAAGCACTTCATCATTTTCTTTAAAATCTTTAGCTTCTAAAGGGCTTAGTGCTACTTGGCTGATTTGATTACCTATGGCAAGTATGGCTATAAATATGCTATCTTGTTTTTGTAGTTTTAAAATGCGTGCTTTTATGGCAAATTTTTGCGAGCCTTGTGTCTTTAAAAAAACTTCATTAGGCGAGCCTTCTTTGATGATGGCTCCATTTTCTAAAATGATGACTTTGTTAGCTAGTTTATAAACTTCACTTACATCATGGCTGATTAAAATAGTAGTGATTTTATAAGTTTTATGTATATTTAAAAGATAATCATGCAAGTGTAGTTTTATCTCATTATCTAAGGCACTAAATGGCTCATCTAAAAGTAAAAGTTTGGGTTTTTGCATAATAGCTCTTGCTAAAGCTACGCGTTGTTTTTGTCCCCCGCTTAGTTCTAAAATATGACTTTTTTTGTGTTTGCTTAAATCTAAAAGTTCTAAAAGCTCATTAGCAAATTTTAGATCTTTTTTGGCAAAAAGTAAGTTTTGCTCTACATTCATATTTTCAAATAAAGCATAATCTTGAAAAACAAAGCCAAGTTTTCTTTTTTGTGGGCTTAGAAAGTTTTTATCATCAAAAAATATCGTATTATTAAAAGTGCAAATTCCTTGTGCTTTTTCAAAACCTGCTAAAATTCTCAAAAGCGTAGTTTTGCCACTGCCACTTTTTCCAAAAATAGCACAAAAATCTCCTTCTTTAACTTCAAATTTAACCTTAAGTTTAAATTCTTTTCCTTTATTTTTAAAGATTTTTTCAAAGTCAAGTTTTAACATAAATACTCTTTGATAAATAAAGCACTAGGATGTACATAAGCAAATACAAAATCATTTTTTTGATAATTTTGTTCTAAAAACTCATGGGTACTAATTTGAGCTTCGAAAGTGCAAATTTCATTTTCTAATCTTATGATAGTGATGATTTGTCCTTGAAAAATATCAATGATTTTTGCATAAAAGGTATTTAAAAATGAGTTTTCTAAATTTTTTTTACTAAGCAAGCACTCGCTACTTTTAAAAGCTAGTAAAACTTCTTGATCAATGCTTGCTTTTTCATCAAGTTCTAAAGCAAGCATAAATAATTTATGTTTATTTATAAGAAATTCTACCCAGTTTATATTTTCATGATTTTTTATAGTATTTATTTTAGCTTTAATCATGGGATATTATAGCCATAAGCTTTGAAAATTTCCTTAGCCTTTTTGCTTAAAATAAAATCATAAAATTTCTTAGCTTTGGCATTATCTTTACCATAAGAAGTGATAACAATGCCTTGATTGATTGGTTCATAAAGCTTTGGATCGATTAAAATATAATTTTTTCCTTCTTGGAGTTTATAAGATTTTAGCGTATCTTCATATAAAGCACTTGCTGCTATAAAACCCACATCGGCTGCTTTTAGTGTTTGAGTAAGTGCTTCTCCTATAGATTTTGCCTCGATGATTTTAGTTTTTGTTTGCTCATAAATTTTAGCATTTTGTAAAGTTTCTATGCTAGCTTGACCATAAGGAGCAGCTTTGGGATTAGCTATGGTGATGATTTTGACTTTTTCTTCTTTAAGCGTGTCTAATCCTTTGCTTAAATCCATTCTAACACTGAGTAAAGCTAAAGCTCCTTGAGCATAAATAACAGGTTTTGTACTAGCAAAATTATCATCATACAAGCTTTGTGTAAATTTCATATTTGCAGCCATAAATATATCAAATGGCGCTCCATTTTTGATTTGCGAAACTAAATTTCCACTAGCGCCTAAGCTTACATTGATACTAATATCAGGGTTTTCTTTTTGAAATTCTTTTTGTAAGGCTTTAAAAGCATAAGCTACATTTGCAGCTGCAGCGATATTTACATCAGCACTATAGCCAAAAATACACAAAAAAAGTAGGGTAAAAATTTTTTTCATTTTTTATCCTTTTAATAGTAAATTTTGAAAAAATTATAGCTTATTTTTAAAAGCAAAAATAAATTTATATTTTTTGCATATTTTCTAAGACTTATTTCATAAGCAAATAAAAATTTTTAATTTTTTTAAAGAATATTTTAAAAGCATTTTAATGTAAAAATTTATTTTAATTTTTGTATAATCTGAAATTTCAATTTATAAGATTAAAGGAAAAAGCTTGTTAAAATACATACTAACCTTGTGTTTATTTTTTAACACTTTGATTTTAGCAAATGACTTTGAAGATTTTGAACAAGAATATCAAAAAAAAGAAGTCAAAGATAGCTTTTATACCTATAATAAAGCTATGAGTAAATTTAATTATGATCTTTATACTTATTTTTTAAGACCGGTTGTGCTTTCTTATAAAAGTGTTACTCCAAGCTTTATAAGAACAGGTGTGAAAAATGCTTTTGATACCACAAGATCACCTTTTAGATTTATCAATCATCTTTTAAGTTTAGAATTTAGAAAAGCTGGTGAGGAATTTGGAAGATTTTGTGTAAATGTGATTTTTGGTTTTGGTTTGTTAGATAGTGCGAGCAAAACTTCTTTAAAAAGTTATGAAGCTGATTTTGGAACGACTTTGGGTAAATGGGGAGTGGGTAGTGGAGCGCATTTAGTACTTCCACTTTTAGGTCCTTATAATGTAAGAGATGCTTTAGCTTTACCTGTAAATTGGTTTATGGTGCCTGAGGGGTATATTGAGAATTTTTGGGTTGGTGTGGGTGTAAATGCTGCATTAAAACTCAATGAATTAAGTTTTGAGTATGAAAAAATAGATGATATTTACCAAAATAGTGTAGATTATTATACTTTTATACGCGATGCGTATGAACAAAGACGCCAAGAACTCATCAAATAAGGAGATAAAATGAAAAAAATCATAGTTTTGCTTTGTAGTGTAGTATTTGCTTTTGCTCTAAATTTGCAAGATATTTCTAAAACTATGCAAGAAAAGATCGATGAGAGTTTAAAAATTTTAGATCAAAATAAAAACAATAAAGCTAAAGCAGCGGAAAAAATCTTTGCTTTATTTGATGGTGTTTTTGATTATGAGCTTATGGCTAAACTTAGTCTTTCTACAAGATATGAAAAATTAAGCGAAAACGAAAAAAATGAATTTAACAAAGCTTTTGAAAAAAACCTTAAAAAAAGTTTCACAGATAAGCTTGCTTTGTATGATTCTCAAAAATTAAAAGTGATTAATTTAGAAGAAAAAAACAAAAGAGTCTTTTTGAAAACTTCTATGATGGTAGATGGCAAAGAAAATTTTGTAATCTTTAAATTTTATGATAAAAATAATGATTGGCAAATTTATGATGTAGATATTTTTGGTATAAGTATCATACAAACTTATCGCTCACAATTTAAAGATGTCTTGCAAAATGGTGATTTTAAAACCTTGCTTGAAAAGCTTTCTAGTGTTGATTTTTCTAAATAATGCTAAGTAAAATTTTAAAAATCTTTCTTAATTTCCCAAAGCTAACTTTGGGGATTACTTTAGTCTTTTGTATATTTTTTAGTTTTTTTGCTAAAAATTTAAGTGTTGATGCAAGTGCTGAAAGCTTGCTTTTAGAGCATGATGAGGGTTTGAAACTATATAGAGAAGTTTCAGCGCGTTATGGTAATGATAATTTTTTAATGCTTGCTTTTGCTCCTAAAAATAAAGATATTTTTACTAAAGAAAATTTAGAAACTATAAAAAACTTAACCCTTGATTTAGAAAAAATCAATGGTGTGCAAAAGGTATTTTCTATCGCTAATGCGCCTTTGCTTGCAAGTTCTAAAGGCAAAGAGTTAAAAGAGCTTATCCAAAATATACCTAATATTTTTAGTCAAGATGTGGATATTAATCTGGCTAAAAAAGAAATTTTAAACCAACCCTTTTATAAAAATAATATCATCTCGAAAGATGGAAAAACAACGGGAATTTTGATTTATCTAGCACCTGATCTTGTTTATAATGACTTGATTAATTCAAGAGATAATGCAAAAAGTGAAAATGAAAAAGAGCATTTTAGAGCCTTGATTAAAAAACACCAAGAAAGCTCAAGGGAATTTAGCGCAAAAAGATTAGAAAAAATCACTAAAATAGTATCTAAATATAGTCAAAATGGAGACTTTTTACACCTTGGCGGTGTAGAAATGATTGCTAATGATATGATTAATTATGTAAAAAGTGACTTAAAAATTTATGGACTTAGTTTAGTAGGACTTTTATTTATAGCACTTTGGTGGTTTTTTGGCTCTTTGCGTTTGGTGTTTTTGGCTTTGGGAATTTGTGTGATTTCACTTTTTACTTCAAGCGGGATTTTCGCGCTTTTGGGCTTTGATATTACTGTGGTATCTTCAAACTATGTAGCTTTAGTGCTTATTATCACTGTTTCTGTTGTGATACACTTAATCGTGCATTTTATAGAAAATTTACACAAACACCCAAAAGCTAGTGTTTATAAGCTTTTACTCTCAACCTTACTTGATAAAGCAAGTCCTAGCTTTTTTGCTATTTTAACCACAGTTGTTGGGTTTTTAAGTTTTGTTTTTTCAGATATTGAGCCTATTATTAAACTTGGTATTATGATGAGTCTTGGTATCAGCGTGAGTTTGATTTTAGCTTATATTTATTTTGCAAGCATTTTGGTATTAATGCCACGTTTAAATTTTAAAGAGCTTAATCAAAATTCGTTGAAATTTTTAAGTTTTTGTGCAAATGTAAGTTTAAAACATAGAAAAGTTATCTATGGCATAAGTTTATTTTGTGTGGCTTTTGCTTTGTATGGAATTTTGCAAATTAAAGTAGAAAATAGCTTTGTGAGTTATTTTAAAGATAGTTCTAGGATTAAACAAGGTTTGTTGATTATAGATAAAGAACTAGGTGGAACTATGCCTTTAGATGTGATTGTCAAATTTAAGCAAGGTCCAAAACAAAATGAAAGTTTAGATGAGTTTGAACAGGAATTTGATGATTTAGCTAAGGATGATAGGTATTTTTTTAGTAGTGAAAAAACAAGAATAGCTGCTAAGGTTCATGAGTTTTTAAGTAAGCAAAAATATGTAGGTTCTGTGCTTAGCTTGCAAAGTTTGCTAGAGCTTGGAAAAAGCATTAATGATGGTAAGGCTTTAGATGATTTTGCCTTAGCGTTTTTATATGAAAATTTAGATGAGAATTTTAAAAAGCAAGTTTTAACCCCTTTTGTAAGTGTAGAAAATAATGAGTTGCGATTTAGCGTGCGTATGCTAGATAGTGATCCAAATTTAAGACGCGATGTTTTTTTAAAACAGCTTGAAAAAGACTTAAAAGAGCTTTTGCAAAATGATAATGTAGAGGTTAAAATCAGTGGTATTATGCCTTTATATAATAATATGCTTCAAAGTCTTTTTTCATCACAATTTGACACTTTAGCCTTTGTGGTGCTTGTTATTTTTGCTTTATTTGTGGTGATTTTTAGAAGTTTTGTTTACGCTTTTGTAGCGATTTTGGCCAATCTCATACCTTTAGCTTTGGTATTTGGCTTAATGGGTATTTTGAATATACCACTTGATATTATGAGTATTACCATAGCTGCTATTTGTATCGGAATAGGGGTTGATGATATGATTCATTATATTCATCGTTTTAAAGAAGAATTAAAACATAAAAGCTTAGAAGAGGCTATAAAAGCTTCGCATATAGGCATAGGAAGTGCGATTTATTATACTAGTGTTACGATTATTCTAGGTTTTTTAGTGATGATTAGCAGTAATTTTATCCCAACGATTTATTTTGGTTTGCTTACGGTTTTAGCTATGAGTTTGCTTTTATTTGGTTCGCTTTTTTTATTACCAAGTTTTATTTTAAGCTATCATTATCTTAAGCAAAATTATAATAAAGTAAAATCCAAATCACATAAACACCAAAAGCAATAAGCATATATTTTATAAATTGTTTCATCAATGCTCCATTTTTTCTAATGCTCTTAAGATATAAGTAGCAAACATTAGCGCTTGTGAGCGGTGTGAAATTTTTAATTTTACTTGCTCATCTAATTCACCTAAAGTTTTATCAAAACCCTTTGGGATAAATAAAGGATCATATCCAAAGCCATTATTACCTCTTGGAGTATCAATAGCAAGGCCATGCATATATCCATGCGTGCTAAAATGTCCATATTTTGAGCTTATGGCTATGGCTGCAGTGTAAAAAGCTTTGCTTTGATGTAAGTTTTTTTCATGTAAAGATTGGATGAGTTTGTTTCTATTGGCCTCATCAGTGCCTTCTTGAGAGTATCTTGCAGAAAAAATCCCTGGTGCATTGTCTAAAGCCTCTACGCTTATACCACTATCATCACTTAAGGTGATAAATTCATCTTGTTTTTTGCCTAAAGCATTAAAAATAGCTTTAGATTTTATCAAAGCATTTTCTTTAAAACTTGTGCCATCTTCGATGATTTCAAAAGGAGTGATGATTTCATTTAAGGCATAAATTTCGTAAGTAGTTAAAAATTTTTTGATTTCTTCTACTTTGTGTGCGTTAGAAGTTGCTAGAATGATTTTTAATTTTTTCTTCATAAATTACTCTTTTTGTTTTGACTTTAAAAAAAGTTTATCAAAATCATAGTAAAATTATCCTTTATAAGGAGAAAAGATGTTAAAAACCGTTTTACCTTTGTCTTTTATTGTAGGAACTAGATTTTTTGGATTGTTTATAGTTTTACCGGTTTTAAGTTTATATGCTTTAAATTTAAAAGGAGCCAATGAGTTTTTAGTAGGGCTTTTAGTAGGTGTGTATGCTCTAACCCAAATGGCATTGCAAGTTCCTTTTGGAATCATTTCAGATAAAATAGGGCGTAAAAAAACTATGTTAATAGGACTTGTGGTGTTTATCATAGGTTCTTTGGTGTGTTCGTATGCTGATGATATTTATACGATGATGTTTGGAAGGCTTTTACAAGGAGCAGGGGCCATAGGAGCAGTAGCTACTGCTATGATAAGTGATTTTATCAATGAAGAAAATCGTGGTAAGGCTATGGCTATCATGGGTTCATTTATAGGACTTTCTTTTGCAGCTTCTTTGGTGCTTTCTCCTTTAATGAGTGCTAAATTTGGACTTTCAAGTTTGTTTGATTTAAGTGCGATTTTGAGTTTAATTTGTATCGTGCTTTTATTTAGCGTTGTGCCAAAAGAGCATACAATAGTACATGAAAATACTAAAACCCCATTAAAAAAACTTCTAAAAGAAAAAAACTTAGCTTTGATGAATCTTACTAATTGTATGCAAAAAATGCTTATGAGTATTGCGTTTTTAAGTATTCCTTTGGTTTTAGTACATGAGTTTAATTACCCAAGTGAGAATTTATGGCATGTTTATGTTAGCTCTATGGTGCTTGGGTTTTTAGCTATGGGTTTATCAGGATCTTTAGGAGAAAAAAGAGGCTTAAGCAAAGAAATATTGCTTTTAGGTGTGGCATTTTTCATCATTGCTTATATTATATTTGCTTTTTCACATAATGCTTTAGTGTTTATGGTGGGTGTTGTAGTGTTTTTTATAGGATTTAATTTACATGAGCCTATTATGCAAAGTTGTGCGAGTAAATTTGCTAAGGTAAATGAAAAAGGTGCGGCTTTGGGTGTGTTTAATGCTTTTGGCTATTTTGGAAGCTTTTTAGGTGGTGTCGTTGGAGGGTATTTTTTACACCATTTTAGTTTAGTTACTCTTGCTTTTATTTTGATAGCTTTGTCTGTAATTTGGTTTGTGTTACTTTTGTTTTTACAAAGTCCGGCAGATTTTAAAAATGTCTATTTATCTTTAGAAACAAAACATGATTTAAATAATATTAAAGGTATAAATGGAGTTTTAGATGTGTATAAAAACTCTAAATTTTTAGTGATTAAATATAATAAAAAACTTACAAGCGAAGAAGAAATTTTAGCGATTATTGAAAAATAATCGCTTTTATACAAAATGCTTTTCTTTTAAAATCACATATAATTTTAAAGTAGAAATAAAGAAAGTTAAAATAGCAGGTCCAAGGATAATACCCCAAAAGCCAAAACTTGAAATTCCTGCTATCATCGCAAAGAAAATTAAAAGTTCGTTAATTTGCGTTGGAATTTGAACAAGTTTTTCATTGATCCATTTAATGATATAGGGTTTTACTAAAGTATCTGCGATAAAAGATATCATTATCACGCTATAAATGAAAATCACTAAAGCACCGCTTAAATTGTTATTTGCAAATTCATATAAAGAAACAGGTATATAAACTAAGGCCCCACCTACCACAGGGATTAAAGAGCTAAAGCAAAATAATATCCCCATTAAAATCGCATCATAACCATAAAATTTAGTAATGATAGCAAAAAGCACCCCTTGTAAAATAGCATTTAACACCATAGAGTAAAACACCACAGACATTACATTACTCACTTCGCTTAAAATGCCTTGAGTTTCTTCTTTTTTCATAGGTACTATGCTTTTTATATAGCCAATGAGTTGGGCTCCATAAAGATTAGCAAAGAAATAAAACACGCAAATTAATACCATATCAGTTAGAAATTTAGTGCCAAATTTAGTTGCGCTTGAAAGATAGGTTAAAACATTTTTAGAGATAGAATTTAAGTCAATACTTGCTAATGCTTCTTTGATTTTAGGTTCTATAAAACTTAAAGATTCAGGTAGGTGTAGGGAATAATTTTTAAAATATTCTATGGTATTGTGAAAATAGCTTATATCAAAACCTTTTGCAGCCTTTGCTAGTTCTATAATAGCATATACAAAAGGGATAAAAAATAAAGCTAACATAAAAGCAGTAGTAGCTGCTGCTGCAACGACTTTTTTACCTTTGAAAATACTTAAGAATTTAACATTAACATTAGAAGTAGAAACAGCCATTAAACTTGCTATGGCTATATTCATCAAAAAAGGTTTAAACAAAAAAAGTACCCAAAATAAAATGATTAAAATAAAACTAATCAAGAAAAAATTACTACTTTTCATCAAATAAACCCTTGTTGTATTTTAATTTTAAAACATCAAAGCTTTTTAAGCTTGCAATGCGACCTTTGGCTGTTCTTTCTATATAGCCATTTGCTAGTAAATATGGCTCTATCACATCTTCTATGGTATTTTCATCTTCACTTAATGCTGCAGCTATACTAGAAAGTCCTATAGGTTTTCTTTTAGCTTCAGTTAAAAGCTCTAAATACCGCAAATCCATCGCGTCAAAACCAAGCTCATTTACCCCTAAAGAATCAAGTGCTTCTTTAGCTCTTTTTTCGCTAATGATTTCCTCATCATTTACATCAGCAAAGTCTCTTACACGCTTAAGCAATCTTAAAGCAATCCTTGGGGTTGAGCGACTGCGTTTGGCTATTTCCAAAGAAGCTTTTTTTTCACAAGTTTTATTAAGCTTTAGAGCTGCTTTTTCTAAAATAATAGCAAGCTCTTCATTTTTATAAAATTCCAAGCGAAATTGCATACCAAAGCGATCGCGTAAAGGATTGCTTAGCATACCTGCTCTTGTAGTAGCACCTATTAAAGTAAATTTGGGCAAATCGATTTTGATTGTTTGTGCAGCAGGACCACTACCTATAATAATATCAAGACGAAAATCTTCCATAGCAGGGTAAAGCACTTCTTCTATGGCAGGACTTAAGCGATGAATTTCATCGATAAATAAAATATCTCCCTCGCTAAGATTAGTTAAAATCGCAGCTAAATCTCCGCTTTTTTCTATCATGGGTGCAGCAGTAGTTTTGATATTTGCATTCATTTCATATGAGATAATGTTTGCTAAAGTTGTTTTACCAAGTCCTGCAGGCCCACTAAAAAGGATATGATCTAAACATTCATTTCTTTTTTTAGCAGCTTTGATAAAAATTTCTAAATTTTTTTTAATGTTTTCTTGTCCTATGTAGCCATCAAAATTTGAAGGTCTAAGACTTGTTTCATAAGTTTCATCAGGGGAGAATTTTTCAATCTCTACGATTCTATCCATATTTTTTCCATTTTATTTTGTAAGAAATTTTAATTTTATCTAAAATTTGCTAAAATAAACATTTAAACTTAGATTATAGAAGTTTTTATGGGAATTTTAGAGCAATTAGAGTTAGATTACGAGCTTGAAGAAATCGAGCGTTTTTTGTATTTTTTTAGAAGTCTTTGCGATGTTTTAGAGCCTTTGATAGTAAAGCTAAGCAGTGATAGCTCAAAATACAAAGAAGCTTTAAAAGACTTAGAGCAAAATATCCACAATGTAGTTTGGGCTGCTAAAAGATTAAATTTAGATGAAATTGTAAATTTTTGCACATTCTGTGAGGAAATTATGCAAGAAGCAGCTAAATTTGATGGGCCTGCTAGCGATGAATTTGTGGATTGGATGTTTTTAGTGGGTGAGCAGCTTGATAGATATTGCAGTGATTATGAAAAAAATGCTTCTTTTTTAAGCGTATTTAACCCTCAAATTGCAAATGTTCCTGATAAAATTTCTAAATAACGGGGACGACTTGGCTTCGACAGGAGTAGAGTGGCCTTGGTGGCATGTCGCTTTGAGCAAAGCGTATAAAGCTCAAATTAAAATTAAACGCAAACAACGTTAAATTTGCTCCTGCTTACGCTAAAGCTGCGTAAGTTCAGTTGAGCCTGAATTTTAAGTGATACTATCTAGCTTAGAATTTGGTCATTTTTGATAGTGTAGATTGAAATTTGACAAGTTTTGATTGAAGTTAAAGTCTTAGTCTAGCTTGAAATTTTGGAAGGTGAGTTTGGCTAGATGAAGTTTTCACCTTTGCTAAGCATGTAGATGCCGTGGTTGTTTTATTTTTGGACAGGGGTTCAATTCCCCTCGTCTCCACCAAAATTAATTTTTCATAGTATGTATTTTGATTTATTAGAATTTAGTATTTTAATAATATAATTTCATCAAAGGCTTCTTATTATTGATAAGACTTCAAGGAAGGCTTCTTTTTAGATAGATGGTAATGTTTTTATTAATTCTAAATTTAAATTCATTATAAAGCTTGATAGTATTTCTTAGCATTTTAAAAAGTTCTTTTTGTTATCATTTTAAAAATACTAAAGTTGTTCTATGAATTTTTATGAAGAAATTCAAAATAATGAAATTTATAAAACTCTAGCCAAAAATGCTTTATTAGTTAAAGAACTTTATAGTTTAAGTGATGATGAAATTTTCTTACATGATAAGCACTTTTAAAGTCTTAAACGAAAAACAAAGTGAATATATAGCATTATTAAGGAATTAAGATGGAAGAATATATTTATTATTTACCTGATGAAAATGGAGATAAAAAAGAATTTAAAACAAATGCAAATTCTATCATAATCGTAGGTGCTAATGGCTCAGGTAAAAGTAGACTTGGAGCTTGGATGGAAAAAGAATATGGAAATTTATATAGAATTCCAGCTCAAAGAGACACGACTATACCGGAGCATATAACAAGATATAATTATAAACAAGCTAAAAATAATTTGTTTAAAGGATATATTGATCCGCATCCTAGTTATGATATTTTTTATTATAAATACAACGGTCATTTAAATGCAACAACAAAACTTTGTAGTGATTATGATAAACTTTTGGGTTATTTTTTAGCTTACGAACAAGAACAACTAAGGCGAGAACATAAAAACAGTATTGCAACTGAAAATATTACAGATAAAACTATAAATATATGGAAAGAAATTTTTCCTCATAGAAAAATAGATCTTATAAAAGATGAATTTTTATGTTTTATTTCTAATATAGGTAATAGTTATGATGTTAGAAAAATGAGCGATGGAGAAAGAGCTTTATTATACTTGATAATGTATGTTTTGTGTATTGAAGAAAAAATTATCTTAATCGATGAGCCAGAATTACACTTACATCCATCTTTAACTAACAGGCTTTGGAGTGTTTTAGAAAAGCATAGGCAAGATTGTTTATTTATATACATAACGCATGATTTAAATTTTGCTGCAAATCATATAGAAGCGGATAAATTTTGGATTAAATCCTACAATGGGCAAAAATGGGAAATAGAAAAAATAGAAAAAAACGATATACCGCAAGAATTATTTTTAAAACTTTTAGGTGCTAGAAGAGATATTTTATTTGTAGAGGGAAAAAGTGAAAGTTTAGACACTAAAATTTATAGCATACTATATCCACAATATCAAATCATACCATGTAGTAGTTGTGAAAATGTTTTAAACTATACAAAAACTTTCAACGAACAAAATGCCTTGCATGGTTTTAATGCTTATGGGATTATAGATAGAGATTTTAGAACACAAGAAGAAATAGATAGTGCAAATAAAAATCAAGTGAAGGTTTTAGAAGTAGCTGAAGTAGAAAATTTATTTTTATTAGAATGTATTATTTTGGCTATTTTAGAACAATCAGACGCAAGAGAAAAATTTGAAGAAGTAAAAGATTATATCTTTGAAACAAAATTTAAAAATGTTCTACAAAATCAAATTTCAGAAAAATTAGAAAAAGAAGTAAAACATAAATTAAAATCTATATTTAAAGAATCAAAAACACCCAAACAAATACAAGAAAAGATTAGTTCTTTGGAGCAACTAATAGGTTTTGAAAACTTACATAAAGATATTGAAAATAAATTTAATTCTGTATATGAAAGTAAAGACTATGATGAATTATTAAAAATATTTAATCAAAAAGGAATTCTTGAAAATGGTGTATTTTTAAGTAAAGTAGGCAAAACAAAAGATACTTATACAAAATCGGTTTTAAAATTATTAAGAGAAAATGAAGAGCTTAGAAAAGAAGTTTTAAAATACATTCCAAGCTTTACAGAATAATTCTTTGCAAGGATAACCTTGCAAAGAATTTATACAAATAAAGAATTCACACTTTCATTGTGATAAACTCTGCGTATTACCTCTCCAAAAATAGGTGCTACGCTTAGGACTTTGATTTTATCCATTTGTTGTTTTAAAGGTATAGTGTCAGTTACTACTAGCTCATCAAGCGCATCTTTAGCTATTCTTTCATAAGCTACGCCACTAAGTACAGGGTGAGTACAGCAAGCTATAACTGACTTTGCGCCTTTGCTTTTAAATACTTCAGCAGCTTTTACTATGGTTCCTGCTGTATCGATGATATCATCTACTAAGATCACTTCTTTATCTTTTACATCGCCGATGACATTCATTACTTCGCTTTCATTAGCTTTTTCGCGTCTTTTATCTACTATAACTATATCAAGTCCTAAAGCTTTTGCTACGCTTCTAGCTCTTGCTATACCACCTATGTCAGGACTTGCGATGATAGGATTTTTGTAGTTTTTATTTTTGATATAATCATTAAAAATAATACTTCCATAAAGATTATCCACAGGTATATCAAAAAAGCCTTGAATTTGTCCAGCATGTAAGTCTATGGTAGCTACTCTATCCACTCCTGCTGATTCTATAAGATTTGCTACTAATTTTGCAGTAATTGGCACTCTAGGGCTTGCTTTTCTATCTTGTCTAGCATAGCCAAAATAAGGGATGATAGCCGTGATAGAGCTTGCACTTGAGCGACGCAATGCATCTGTCATGATTAAAAGCTCCATTAGATTATCATTTGTTGGAGCACAAGTGCTTTGTATGATAAACACATCTTTACCACGTACGCTTTCATCTATTTGAATACTAATTTCACCATCGCTAAAACGCTTCACACCCGCATTGCTTAGAGGCAATGAAAGGTATTTTGAGATTTTTTTAGCAAATTCCTCATTTGCTGAACCAGAAAATATTTTATATCCACGCATATATAAGCCTTAGAAAGTTTTTTATGATGATATAAAAAGTTTTTTAAAAATACAATAAAACATATTAAAAGCCATGTAATCTTTTTAAATCCGCATCAATAGGAAATTTATTTCCATCTTTATCTACGCTCACATAAGTTACTACAGCTGAGGTTACATGCATACAATACACACGACCATATTCATTAGCTCTTTGAGTAACTACTTCTACTTCTACGGTGATGGATGTATTACCTGCTTTGATTATTTTTGCATAGCAAGATACCAAATCGCCTACGAAAATTGGCTCCTTAAAAATGATTTTATCCACTGCTACGGTTACTACTCTTTGCGGAGAAAGCTCCCTTGCGGCAATGGCTCCAGCTAGATCAATTTGTGACATGATCCAACCACCAAAGATATTACCAGCGGGGTTTGTATTGCTTGGCATAGCTATAACTCTTAGCTTAGGTTCTCCCATATCTTTCATACATTCTCCTTGTGTTTTAAAAAAAACATTATAATTAAGTTTTAAAAATAAAGAAAGGTAAAAAATGAATGATTTTAAGCAAATAGCAAAAATTGTGAAAAATAGGAAACAAAATATCAATAGTCTTTATAATATACTTCAAACTAATCAAAGTCATCCTTTGATAGATAGAGCTTTAGAACTAGCTAATCTTGAAAATGAAAAAAGCAATGTTTTGGCAATGTTGCGTCGTTTGGTGGATTTAAAAGAGGAAAATTTAGTCCAAGAACTTGAGAAAAAAGGTTTAAATGAAGAAGAAATTTCTCAAATAAAATATAAAGTTTTTTCTTTGGTAAGAGCCTTTTATGAAGTAGAACACCAAGATTTAATCGATGAGATTAAGAGTAAAAATTTACTTGATGAGTTTTATTTGGCTTTAGTTCAAGGTGTGCATAATATAGGTGTAGTTATGAATTCTTTTGAGCTTGTTTGGAGCAAGCAAATTTTAGATACAAATAATAAAATCTTAAAAGAACAATTTCCAAATTTAAGCGATGCTTTGGAGTTTTTAAAACAAAATGAGCTTTATCAGCTTAATCAAGATGGTGAAATTTGCGAAAGAAGCTATGGGGCTTTAGTTAAAATAGGAACACTTTGGAGATTTTTACCTTATGCAAAAGCTTTTGAAAATGAAGTTTTAAAGCTTGAATATGAGTTTGATAAACTTTTAGAAAAACTAAGAAATTGTGCGCTAGATGATGAAAAAAATGCTTATATTGATTATATAGAAAAATTAAAATTTGCATTTTGTGAAAAAGATAATAATGAAGTAGTTAAAAAATGGCAAGAAGCAGAGCTTGCGTGGATGGAAGTAAAATGTCCATTACAAATTGGTCATCCTTTAGAATACTATGAGGACTCTTATACACATGCAGTAGCACTTGAGTGGGATATACGTTTAGAAGATGTGAGTGATTTTAATGGGAGCGAGTTTAAAGATAAAATCAAAGAAAGCTTTGCAATGGTGTATGCAAATTTAGATGAAGAAGATGAAGCTTTGTTTGATGAGGTAAATTTTAATCTTGAAAAAACTCAGCTTTATATTTGTATGCCTATGATTTTTTATGGAGCAGAGCTTAAGGGGCTTTTTTCTGCTCAAGTAGTGCCAAATGATGAGTATGTAAGCAATATAGCAGGTAAAAAGATCTTTGCTTTTTTAAATTATGTTTATGAAAATGCTAAAACCAAACCTTTTATGAAGCTTTCTTCTATGGTATTTGAAAAAGAATTTTTAGATTATGGTAGAGAAATTTTATTTTATAATGAAAAATTATGGAAAAGAATTTATGAAGTTTCCACTATAGGTCATGAGTTTGGGCATATTTTCTTTGTGGCAAATGATAGCGAAAAGAAAATGAATGAAAGTGGCGTGTTTAAAAATATAGAAGAGTTTAAAGCTACTGCGGGTGGGCTTGTAAATTTCTTCTTACATGAAGAAGATGATTTAAAGCTTCCTGTATTTTATGAGCTTATTAAAAGGGCTATAGGATTGATCGCTTGGCAGAGAGTAGAGGAGGTTAAGCCTTATTATACAGAAGGTTTGATTCATTTATCATTGTTGTTTAAATCAGGGGTGTTATCTTTTGCAAATGAGAAATTAAACATTAAATTTGATGAGGAAGCTTATGAAGCCTTTAAGGCTGTGTTTATGCAAAATTATTATAAGCTAGCAAGACATTATATGCTAAAAGAAGATGCTAAAAATTATTTAGAAGAATTTTGTGTTTTAGAAGATGAGGTATTTTTACCACTTGATGAAGAGTGTAAGGAATTTGTAAAATACTACTATGAATTACATAAACTTTATGGTAATGAAATCGATGAAAGCGGAGAGTTTGAAAAATACTCTAATGTAAAATAAAATTTTATCAAGAAGAATTTAGCTTTCTTCTTGATATTTGCTATTTTCTAATGCTTTTTCCATATCTTTTTGCGTTTTTAAAATCGCTTTACTAAAACCATTTAGTACTGAAAATGGAGCAAATTGTGCCGCTCTTTTTTCTCTTGACATTAGTGGGAATTGTTTTGATTTTTGATACTTTATATCTATTATATCTTTATAATCATCATGCATTATGACCTCCTATTAAAGAAGTAATTTCTTTAGTTTCATTATTTAAGCTTGAAGCTTTTAAAATAGCCTTTTTACCAAATTTTTGCATGATTTGAAGTCTTGCTTTTTGGAGTTTTTCTTCTTTTTCAAGTTGATTTTTTTCTTGTAAAATTGCATTAAAATCACTAAATAAATTTAATTCTTGGAAATTTTCTTGTGCTTTATCTGTGATATTATTTAAACTTAGGCTGATTTTTCTAATGCTTAAGTTTTTATCGCTGATTTTGCAAAAAAGCTCTAAGGCTTTTTTATTGATGATTTTTAAAGAATGGGTAAAATTTTCTAAATTTATACTTCCATGAGCATTTTTAGGTATAGTTCTTCCATAACTATCTTTAGTGATAGCTCCTTTGTAAGAACCCAAAAAACTTGAATTTTCTAAATTGCTTTTATCATATTGTATATCTAGTGTGATATGGTTTGTTTTAAGGTTATTTTGAATAAGTTCAAGTACTAAATGATCCACAAGCTCTTTTAAAACTTTTATTGTTTGATTATTATCATATGCAAAAGGCAAAACTTTAGCCATGACTTTAGAGTGATTTTGCGATTTGTAGTTTTTAATATCTTTCATCGTGCAAGTTTCAATACCCCATGCATGATCGATTAATAATTCAGCATTAACACCAAAGTGTTTATAAAGCAAAGCTTCGTGTTTTAAAGAAAATCTTGCAAGATCTCCCATAGTATGAATGTTTAAATTCGCAAGTTTTAAGGCAATGCCTTTACCTATACGCCAAAAATCTTTTAAAGGTTTATGCTGCCATAATTTATATCTGTATAATTTTTCATCTAAAAAGGCTATAAGCAAGCCATTTTCATCTACTTTTTGTCTTTTAGCAAGTATATCCATGGAGATTTTAGCTAAGTATAAATTTGTGCCTATGCCTGCTGTTGCGGTGATTTTACTTGTATGTAAAATATCAAGTAAAACCTTAGTAAGTAGCTCATAAGCTGAAAGTTTGTATTTTTCAAGATAAGAACCAAGATCGATAAAAACTTCATCAATAGAGTATATATGGATATCTTTTGCATCAAAATACTTCAAATAAATGCTGTATATTTTTGTGCTAAATTCTATATAAGTTGCCATTCTAGGTTTAGCGATGATGTAATCTAATTCTAAATTTAAATCATTTTCAAGTTCTAATGTATCAAAACTTTTAGCTTTAAAGCGGTGTTTTTGAGTTTGTTTTAGTCTTTCTTGATTGATTGAATGGATTTTTTGTTTAAACTCAAAAAGCCTTAACCTACCGGGTATATTGTAAGTTTTCAGCGCAGGTGAAACTGCTAGTATGATGGTTTTATCTGTTCTTGATTCATCTGCTACAATAAGATTAGTTGTTAAAGGATCTAGATTTCTTAAAACACATTCAGCTGAAGCGTAAAAAGATTTCAAATCAATAGAAGCATAAATTTGCATAGTATGTGAAGCTTGCCTTTAGATTTATTAAGTTTGATAGTATTAATTATAACAATAGAAACTATTAAAATATATGAAAGAAAATGAATTTTTAAGGTGGCGGACAGAGAGGGATTTGAACCCTCGAGACCCGTTAAGATCTGCACCCTTAGCAGGGGTGTGGTTTCAGCCACTCACCCATCTGTCCGCATTAAAAGGGAAAGTATATCTTATTGTTTATAAGATATACCTTAAATTTATACACTAAGATAAGCTATGATTAAAGTTATAACAAAACCAGTGCCTAAAACTGCGATTTGTTTGCCTCTGTCTTTGCGTATAGCTATGATAGTGATTAAAAGTCCTGAAATATAAAGAATTATCATAGCAAGCGCAAAAGCTAGTCCAAGCACAGAAAAGTACCACATACCTTTGTCTTTATGAAGTAAAATCATATTGCCAAGTAAGCTTCTTTCTTTTGTAATAATTTCATAGTTATTTTCATCTATTTTAACAATACTTGCAGTATAGTTTATAGCACCAAGCTCTATACCATCACCTTTTTTGTTAAGTTTTGGTTCTAAAGATGAAGGAAGTTTTAAGTTATTTTTCTTTAAAAAATCAATTAAAAATTCAGCTTCAGCACCTTCTTGGATAATGGCTTGAACTTTTTGACTTTGAATTTTAGCTCCACTTTCTCCATCAAAACCAGCTATATAAGCAAAACCAGTAACAGCATATAAAAATGCTAGTGGCAAGAAAAATAAGCTAATGTAAATGTGAATTTGTCTGAATAATTTGTTCTTATTCATTTTTTAACTCCTTTTTTAAAATAATAAAAAGTATATTATTAAAAAATGAAGTGAAAATAAAATTTAATCTTTTTTAAATTTGCGTGCTAAGGTAAAAAAGCTGCGCGCGATTCCATAAAGCACATATAAGCTTGCAACGATTAATGCACTTTCTAAAAAATACAAATAAAGCATAGAGAATAAGACTACCAAAAGGATTAATACTTTTAAAACATTTGCACGTTTTAAATCGATTTTTTTAAAACTAGGGTATCTTATATTACTTACCATTAAAAAAGCTAAAAGTATTTGAATACATACTATCATTAAAGAAAAATCATGTAAAAAATCATAATATAAATAAGCACTTACCCATAAAGCACTTACAACTGCTGCTGTTGGTATGGGAAGTCCTATAAAAACTGAAGGCTCATAAGTGCCTGTGGTGACATTAAATCTTGCTAAGCGTATGGCACCAAAAACCACAAACAAACCTGCTATTAAGGAACCAAAACGACCATATTCATAACCTATACACATATAAAAAAGCATAGCAGGTGCTACGCCAAAGGCTATTAGATCTGCTAGTGAGTCAAACTCAACTCCAAATTTAGAAGTTGAATTTGTAGCTCTTGCAACGCGTCCATCTAAACCATCACAAATTAATGACAAAATGATATAAATTAATGCTTTATCAAAATTTTGATTAATAGAAGCAATTACTGAAATAATGCCTAAAAATATTGAAGCAGCTGTAAAAAGATTAGGTAAAATATAAATTAACTTAAAATTCATGGATTTAAATACCCTATCAATGCACCAATACGTACTTTGTCATTTTCATTTACACAAATTCTAGTATCTTTTGGAAGCAATAAACTCACACTGCCATCAAACATAAAGCCAATATTTTGTCCATGGTTTAAATGATGACCAAAATCATCAATATGAGCTTTTCTATTTAAAGCACCAAAAATGATACGTAATGCACATTGTTTGCCTTTAGAGCGTGCTAAAAATAGCATTCTTTCGCCCATTAAATTTGTATTTTTCATAAATGGACATAAAAAAAGCCCGCGCCTTAGCCTAGTTTCTTCTATATCCATATCAAGTGGAGCTATGATATTGCCTTGATGAATGATATTGTTTATAATTTGTACCTCTATGCATTCGCCAAGCTCTTTATATGAGCTTGTTTTAATGCTTTTTATTTTTCCTTCTATGGGAGCTATGATAGTATTTGGATCTGCTATATAATTAACTTTACTAGTTCTAAAAAGACAAATAAAAAGTATAAAAATACACCATAAAAGCCAAGAAAATCCCCATATAAATTGAGCTATTGCAAAAACTATAGCTAGAGCTATGAGTAAATTCCAGCCAGCCTTTGCAATAAAATTTGTTTTCATTAGTTATCCTTAGTAGCTTCTTGCTCTTTTTCTTCTAAGCGCGTTGGAAGATTATTTTCTTCTTCATAATTTTTAATAATCTCTCTTACTTTAGCGCCATCAATAGTTTCTTCTTCATAGAGTGCTTGTACCATTACTTCTATAGCACCGCTATAAGCTTTTAAAATTTCTTTTACACCAGCATAGCGTTCATCTAAGGTTTTCTTTACATACTCATCTAAATCTTGGGCCATTTTATCAGAATAATCTTTGATAGTTTGTCCACCACTTAAGAAAGTATTTCTTTGTTTTTCAAGCACCATTAAACCTGCGATTTCGCTCATGCCATACATAGAAATCATAGCTTTTATGATGTCAGTTGCACGTTCAAGGTCATTGCTTGCACCAGTTGAAATTTCTTTAATGAAAATTTCTTCAGCTGCACGCCCACCTAAAAGCACATCAACTTCAGCTAAAAGTTCATGTTTTTGCATTAAAAATTTATTTTCTTCAGGGGTATTGAGTGTATATCCTAAAGCTGCTAAACCACGCGGTATAACAGAAACTTTACTTACTTTTTTAGCACCTTTTGTGGTTTCAGCGATTAAAGCATGGCCGCATTCATGATAAGTTACGATTTTTTTCTCTTTATCATTAATTCTACGTGATTTTTTCTCAAGTCCTGCTATAGCTCTTTCTACTGCTTCAACTAAGTCTTTTTGTTCTACATGTTTTTTAGAATCTCTACCTGCAAGTAAAGCTGCTTCGTTAATGATATTTGCTAAATCAGCACCCGCAAGACCTGCTGTTAATCTTGCGATATCTTCTACCTTTACTTCAGGCGAAATTTTAACATCTTTCATATGAACTTTTAAAATATCACATCTACCTTTAAAATCAGGCTTATCTACTAAAACTTGTCTGTCAAAGCGTCCCGGTCTAAGCAATGCTGCATCAAGTACTTCAGGACGATTTGTCGCTGCTAGTACGATTACTGGCGAACTTTCAGTACCAAAGCCATCCATTTCTGCTAGAAGTTGATTTAAGGTTTGTTCTCTTTCGTCATTTCCACCCATCATACCACTTGCTGCACGTGATTTACCTATGGCATCAATTTCATCTATAAATACAATAGCTGGAGCTTCTTTTTTAGCATTTTCAAATAAATCTCTAACTCTGCTAGCTCCAACACCTACAAACATTTCTATAAAAGATGAGCCTGATACACTAAAAAATGGTACATCAGCTTCACCTGCTACTGCTTTTGCAAGCAAAGTTTTACCTGTACCTGGAGGGCCTACAAGTAATAGTCCTTTTGGAATTTTTGCTCCAAGATTGATATATCTTTCGGGATATTTTAAAAAATCAACAATTTCTTTAACTTCTTCTTTTGCTTCCTCGACACCTGCAACATCATTGAATTTAACTTTTGGTTTTTCCGAATTTACAAGTTTTTTAGAGCTTCCTATACCAAGTATGGATCCACCCATATTTTTTTGCATACGAGAGGCTAAAAACATCCATATACCAAAGAAAATAAATACCGGTAAAACCCAAGAAAGCAAGATATCTATAAACCAATTACTCTCATTAAAAGCTCCATAAGAAACGCCTTTTGAATCAAGCAAAGGCACAAAAGTAGCATCATTTGGAACTTTTTTAGTAATATATACCATATTTCCTGCTTTAGACACAGCTTTTATAGTGGTTTGACCTATATTAACTTGGGCAATTTGATTATTTTCAATTAAAGTTTTTAATTCAGAATAAGTAACTTTTTTGGTATTTTCTCCGCTCATAATACCCATGCTACCATCATCTGAAAATCCTTTAAATAAAAGAATCATCACAATGGCAAAAATAGTAAAAATAAAAATAGGGTTTTTATTGAAAAAGCTATTATTGTTTGGATTATCTTTTGGTTCGTTTGGTTTTTTATTCATTATTTTGTTTCCTTTTTGTAAGCTAAACTCAACCATTCTCCTTTGTGTTTACATTCTAACAAAGTCAAATCTTTGAATTTATCTTTAATTCTTTCTTCATATTTGTTTAAAATACCAGATAAGATTAAAATTCCACCTTCTTTGGTTTTTTCTTTAAGATCTTTTTCTAGTATGATTAAAATATCAGCAATGATATTTGCCACAACTATATCATATTTATGTAAGCTTTTATTAATAGAACCTACCCAAATATCATCAAAGCTAACTTGATTTAATTTTGCATTTTCCTTGCTTGCAACTATGGCTAGCTCATCTGTATCACAAGCTTGTACTTTAGCTCCAAGCTTTGCCATGATGATACTTAAAATCCCACTTCCACAGCCTACATCTAAGCAAAATTTGGAATTATCTGTGTATTTTTGTAAAAATTCTATACAAGTATAAGTGCTTTCATGATGTCCTGAGCCAAAAGCTAAGGCAGGATCTATAATGATATTGATTTTATCTTGCATAGGTTTTTGCCAAGTGGTATGAATGTGAATATTGTCAATAGTTAAAGCTTGTATGCCTTTTTTATATTCTTCTATCCAGTTTTTATTTTCTTTTTTTTCTAAAGTAGAATGAAAATAAATCTTAGTGTTAAATTTTTCACACAATTTTTGATGAAAATTTTGTAAGGCTATTTGAATAAGTTCTATATCTTCTTCTGATCGTATATAAATACCATCATTTTTTTCTTCTATGGCATCTATATCTAGAGAAAAAATAAGATCAAGGAATAAATCTAAATATTCCTTGTCTGTTTGAAAAAAAAGTTCGTAATAATGTGTTTGCATAAAAACTTATAATTAGCCTTCGTTTGTTCCTAAAACATCTTCAAGTTTTTCTTTTAATACTTGAGGTGTAAAAGGTTTTACGATATAGTTGTTTACACCTGCTTTTAAAGCTGTAATAACTTCTGCCTTACCGCCTTCTGTGGTTACCATAATAATAGGCATATCAGCGTATTTTTCTTCCGCTCTTACTTTTTTTACTAGTTCTAAGCCGTTCATTTCAGGCATATTCCAGTCGGTAATTAAAATTTTAATATCATCATTTTGTGAAAGCAAATCCCAAGCTTCAACTCCATGTTCAGCTTCTAAAACATCTTTATGGCCTAATCTTACAAGAGTGTTTTTGATTATTCTTCTCATGGTAGAACTATCATCAACTACTAATAACTTCACTTTTTTTCCTTTGTCTTGATATAATTACATAAAAGTGTAATTGTATCGTTTTTATTTTTATTAATCAATTAAAAGTATGTATTATATCATTTAAAAATAAAATTAGAATTTAATCACTCTCCGTTTTTGTTATGATTAAACTCAGGCACAATTTCCTTTAAAACTTTTGCAGGATCTGTACTTTGGAGTAATCTTTCTATTTCTTGATTTAAAATTTTCAAATCTTTAATTTCACTAGTGGTAACAAATATACTTTCATATTGAGTTTTTAAATCATCTTCATGGATTAAAAGTTCTTCATAAAGTTTTTCGCCTTTTCTTAGTCCAGTGATTTTAATTTCTAACTTTTTATTAGAAAGTAAAAGCATTTTTTTAGCTAAATCCATGATTTTAACAGGCTCGCCCATATCAAGCACAAATAACTCCCCACCTTTTGCAATAGCCGCAGCTTGTAAAACAAGTTGCACAGCCTCATCTACTAGCATAAAATAACGTACTATATCAGGATGAGTAAGAGTAAGTGGCTCATTAGCTGCAATTTGAGCTTTAAATTTAGGTATAACACTTCCACTTGAGCCTAAAACATTACCAAAACGCACACAAGCTACTTCAAAATTTTCACAACTTGAACTTAGCGCATAAAGCTCACAAATTCTTTTTGTACAACCCATGATATTAGTTGGTCTTACAGCTTTATCAGTACTTATCATAACAAATTTGGCAACCTTGTAAGTTTTTGCAAGATCGATTAAATTTTTAGTACCTATGATGTTATTTAAAATAGCTGAATGTGGATTTTGCTCACACAAAGGCACGTGCTTGTAGGCTGCTGCGTGTAAGATCAAATCTATGTTTTTTTCTTGTAAAAGTTTTTCTAAAGCTTCTTTGTCTAATATACTCATCATAATAGGCTCGATTTTTTCTTTATGTAAGCTTAATTCTTCATTGATTTTATATAAATTATACTCGCTATGATCAAGCATGATTAAGTGTTTTGCACCAAATTTAATACATTGTTTACAAAGCTCACTTCCTATAGTTCCACCAGCTCCACTAACTAAAACTATTTTATCTTTGATAAAATCAATCACACAAGCATTATCTAAATCTTTTGGCTTACGCGCTAATAAATCTTCAATGCTTATATCTCTTGCTTCATTTTGCGTAAAAGAAAAAAGTTTTATATCATTAATCCCATAAGCAATAAGCTCATCAAAAAGCTTTTTAAGTTCTTCTTGCTCAAGTTTTAAAGCAATGATAGCAGTATGAATACCTTCAGCGGTATATTTTCTAATTGCTTCTTTTTCTTCAACTATAAATTTATCACAATAAGTACCTATTAAATTTTTACGCTCATCTACCACAGCTACAGGAAAAAGTCCTAAGCTCCCTTCTTTAGCTCCTTTTAATAAATGCAAAGCCTTTGAAGTAGCACCAACTACTATACAAGGATGTTCTTCATTATATTTTGGCTTTCTAAAATCAACTATCATTCTTTTGCTTATACGCAAACTTCCAATTAACATACAAGATAAAACGAAGTCTATTCCTATAACGCTTCTTGGAAAAGGATTAAAAAAATCATCATAAAAATAATAAATTGCTAAAAATACAAGCTCAGCCAAAGCTAAAGCAATAACTAATTTACGCGCTTCATTAAGTGAGAAAAATCTCCAAGCAACTTGATAAATTCTAAAAAAAGCTAGAAAAATGATTTTAAGTAAAATCAAAATCACAGCACTTTTAAACATACCTTCATAAAATTCACTTGGGATATCTGCACTAAAGCGTAAAGAAAAAGACAAATAAATACTTATAACAAAAAGTAAAATATCAGCGCCTAGGAAAAAACCTAAACGTTTGCTTTTATAATCCATCTTAGTCCTTTAAGGTGTTTAAGATTAAAGTAGAAACTTCCTCTACATCGGCTTTACTCATAGTAGTTGCACTTGGAAGGCAAATTCCGTTACTAAAGAAAAACTCACTATTACCATTTAAGTAAGCATCGCATCCTTTGTAAAGTTCTTGCAAATGCATAGGTTTCCAAAGTGGACGGCTTTCGATTTTATTATCTTTTAAAACTTGTATGATTTTTAAAATTTTATCTTGAATTTGAACATTTTTATTTTCACATATACAATGTTTTTCATAGGTATTAAGTTTATTTAAATCAAAATCAAGTAAAGCAGTGCTTAGCCAGCGATTTGACTTGGTATTTTCAAGCTCATCTAAAAAAGTAAAAGTCCCGCTTAAAAATTCTTTATACCAGCTATAAATTTCACGCTTTTTACTTACTCTTTCTTCTAAAACTTCCATTTGAGCAGTGCCGATTGCACCTAAGATATTACTCATTCTATAATTATAGCCATATTCTTTATGCTCATAATGAAGGCAATTTTCTCTAGCTTGGGTACTATAAAATCTTGCTTTTTCAAGATTAGCATGATTTTCACTCACAAGCATGCCACCACCACCTGTTGTGATGATTTTATTACCATTGAAAGAATATATTCCAAAATCCCCAAAAGTACCTAAAGCTTTATTTTTGTAAAAACTTCCCAAAGCTTCAGCAGCATCTTCGATTAAAAAAATCTCATTTTCTTTACAAATTTGGATAATCTCATCCATTTTAGAAGCATTACCATAAAGGTGTGTTAAAATGAGAGCTTTTGGCTTTTTAGGACTTTCTTTGATAGCTTTTTTTAATAAATTTACATCTAAATTATAAGTTTCATCACAATCAATAAATACAGGCGTAGCATTCATGTAAGAAATAGGCGCTACTGAAGCAATAAAAGTAAAACTTGAAGCTAAAACCACATCGCCTTCTTTGATGCCCAAAACTCTTAAAGCTAGATGAATGGCTGCAGTGGCTGCATTTAGAGCAAGTGCATTAGAGCTTTTTGTATAATCTTTAATACTTTGTTCTAAGGCATTAACAAACTCACCCAAAGGTGCTATATAATTACTTTCAAAAGCTTTATGTATGTATTCTAATTCTTTTCCGCTCATATGTGGCGCTGATAGAAAAAATCTCATTTTACCTCCTTTATTTTCTTAGCAGGAACTCCAGCATAAATGCCTTTAGAAGTTAAGTTTTTAACCACAACCGCTCCCGCACCTAAAGTTATATCATCATTTAAACTTATACAAGGAATAACACTTGAATTAACTCCTAAAAAACAACGTTTTCCTATTTTTACATTTCCTGTTAGTTTAGCTCCAACGCTAATATGGCTAAACTCATCTACAAAACACTCATGCTCAATCACACAAGCAGTATTTAAAATCACACCTTTTGCTATACTAGCTTTAGCATTAACTACGACATTTGGCATGATCAAAATACCCTCATCATCTAAAAAAGCACTTGGGCTAATAATAGCACTTTTGTGTATCAAATTAACTAATCTAAATCCATCATCTTTTGCTTTTTTGAAAAGTTTTTCTCTAATAGAGTTTGCACCAATAGCAATAAACATATCGTGTTTTTCTAAGTCGGAGTGATATTTTAAGCCTTTATTATCATCCAAAAAGACGATTTTTTCATATCCTAAATTTCTAGCTACATCAGCACAGACTAAACCATGCCCACTAGAACCATATATATAAATACTTTTAGTTGTGTCCATTGAATTTATCCGTTGTAGCTACTCCTTCTTTATTAACCCCACTTCTTTTTAAAACTTTAATAATGGTCATAAAAAAGATTTTAAGGTCAAATAAAAAAGAGCAATTTTGCACATATTCTACATCATATTTAAATTTTTGCTCCCAAGAAATAGCATTGCGTCCATTAATCTGTGCCCAACCTGTAATGCCTGGTCTTACATCGTGGCGTTTTTTTTGTTCTTGATTGTATAAGGGTAAGTATTCTACAAGTAAAGGTCTTGGGCCTATGAAGCTCATATCGCCTTTTAATACATTAAAAAGCTGTGGTAATTCATCTAAACTCAAGCTTCTAACTAGCTTACCAAAAGGCTTTAAGCGTAATTCATCAGGAAGTAATTCTCCATTTTCATCGGTTTCATCACTCATAGTTTTAAATTTGTAAATATAAAAAATTTTTTCATTTAATCCTGGTCTTGCTTGTTTAAAAAGCACACTTCCTTGAACGATTTTTAAAACAATACCTATAAGCACTATAAAGGGTAAAAAAATAATCAATAAAATCAAAGCCAAAAAAAAGTCAAAAACACGCTTTAAACCATTTTTATACATTTGTAAAACCCCTATAAAAGTCAAGATATTTCAAAGCTATGATATTTTCATCATAATTTTGTGCTCTAAGAAAAGCATTTTGCGCTAAAGTATTTTTTAGTTTTTCATCTTCTAATAAAACCGCGATTTTTTCAGCTAAATCCTTGCTATCTTTGCTTTTACAAATTAAACCATCTATGGCATTATCCACTGCTTCAATGCAACCCTCAGCATCGCTTACCACGCATGCTTTTTTACAAGCTTGTGCTTCTAAAACCGTTCTTGGATAGCCTTCTTTATAACTTGGTAAAACAAAAATATCGCATAAATTTAATAAATGTGCAATATCACTTCTTGCACCAAGATAAAAAACATCATTTGAGTTTAAAAATTCTAATGGTGCGCAAGATTTATTATCATCTCTTCCACCTACTAAAACAAAATTTGCCTTATCTTTTAAAATTTGGCTTGCTTCATAAAATTCTTTAATTCCTTTATGCCAAAGTGCTCTTGAAATCATTAAAACGATAGGTTTATCAGGCATATTGTGTTCTTTTAAAAAAGCTTGTTTTTCTTCTGTGCTAATTTTTAAAGGTAAAAATTGTTTTAAATTTAGGCCTACAGATTTGATGATTTTGATTTTTTCTTCTTTTAAGCCTAAATTTTTCATAAATAAAGCATTGCTTTCATTGACAAAAATAAAACCATTAGCAAGTTTAAAAGAAATTTTATAAAGTAAATTAATGCTCATTCTTACTAATTTGCTTTTAAAATCATCATCTATATAAAAACTTCCTAAGCCCTCAACTAAACCAAAAGTGTATTTAACACCCGCCATTTTAGCTGCTATAATACCTGTTGTATTGCTTTTGTGAGCACTTGTTTGTAAAAGATCTAAATTTAAACTTTTGAGTGTATTTTTTAAACTAAGTAAATTTTTAAAAACAATTAAAGGATTAACACTTGATCTAGCTAAATCATAAAAGCAAACCTTATAGCCTAGCTCTTGTAACCTAATAGCAAAATCATCTTTTGGAGTGATGATTATAACTTCATGATTATTTTTTTCTAAAGCCCTAATGAGTGTAAGACGAAAATAATACACACTCATTGCACTATGGGTTAAAATTCCTATTTTCATCTTTTTAACCTATAAATTTTTGCTCTTGCATCATTAGTGACTTGTTCAAATAAATCTTGATCGTATTGATTTAATAAAAACATTTGTATGTAGGCACTATTATAAAGATTTTCATCTAAAATCACAAAGCTTTTGTATTCTCTTAAAAAGAGTAAATAAATTTGAGCCTTTGAATCAATTTCATTGTAATAAAATTTACCATTAGTGATGGATTCTATATCTACAAAAGCTTTTAAAGGTATAGTTGTACCTTCTAGTTTTAAAGCTCTAAAATCATTAATAATTTCTACTCCATTATCAAGCATAACAGAACCTGTTGTTTTATCTTGAGCTATGGCATTAGCTTGGGAGAAAAATAAACTTTTTTCTTGCTCTCCATTGTCAGGATTTGTATTTGCAAATTGTGCCACCACAGGCATGATACGCAACATTCTATAAGGCATATAAATATATACATCTCTTGTTTTATTGGTATCAAATTTAAAATCTTTATCATTTAAACTTTCTAAAAAATCTTTAGCACTTGTTTGGTTATAATCTTTAACCATAGCTTTTAAAACATCAGGGTAGTTTTCTTTGAAAGATTTTTCAGTGTATTCTACGCTAAGTCTTGCCATATTAGCTGCTGGAATTTGTTCTTTGCTTAATACAAAAGATGAGAAAAAATTATCTTTTCCTAGGTGTTTTCCACCATCGATCAAGGTTTTTACATCGCTATAATAGCGTATTGGATAACCATAATCCCACCAAGCAACGACATAATCTTCTCTTTGAGCTTTATTTTTTAAATCATTTAAAATACTAGCTTCATAAGAAGTAAAAACAGTAGAGGATTTATAATAATAAATATGCATCAAAGCAGGGCTTATACTAAAAAATGCAATGAGTATGAGTAAGATATTTTTATTTCTTAGACTAAGTTTGATTTGTTTTTTTTCTAAAAAATTAAAAAAAGCATATAAAAAATACCCAAAACCCAAAGCCATCACAGGAACTGCATAAATGGTAAATCTAAGTCCAGCTCTTAAAGCCATAAAACCTAGTGCAAGCATAGGTAGAGCCAAAAGCATACTTTTGTGATCTTTGCAAAGCAAGATAAAACCTATAAAAGAAAGGATAAATACTAAAACACTAGAACTAATTCTTTGCATAAACACTTCAGGATCGATAGTATTTACTTCCATAATGGTTTCATTGACATTAAAATACATAAAGGCAGCATCTTTTAAATTTTGCACATCAGAAGCTTTAAAAACATAAAATTTAATTTGATATAAAACAGGATCTAAGCCACCACTTAAATGTAAAATCAAAATGCTAATAAAAATCAAAGCCCAAATCATATAAAAATTAATTTTTTCTTCTTTAAAAGCAAAAATAGCAAATAATAATACAATCAAAGCAAGTTTATATTGCCATGCTAGCATACTTAAAGCTATGATCATCAAAGCAATAGCTAGATAAAAAATCTTTTCTTTTCTATGAAATACTAAAGTATAAAGTCCAAAAAGTCCTATCATGGCAAAATTTAAAGAATAACTCGATGGATACCACCACAAATAAATCATGATGAAAACCGGACTTAAAAGTAGGGTAAAAATGTCTTTATTAATAGTTAAGCGTATAAAGGTAAGCAAAATAAGCATTGGTAAAACTAACACTAGCATATCTGTATCATAATACCCACTCATAGTGCGGTTATAATAACTATTTGCAATGCTTCCAAGTAAGGCTGCTATAAAGCCATAGGTAGTGAGTTTATACTCTCTTGCGATTAATATAATAGGCACAACAATCAAAGAAGCAAAAAAAGTACTCATATATAAAATAATACTTTCAAAGCTAAAAGGTAAAATACTATAAAGCCAATAAGTTAAAGTAGAAAGTGAGCTTCCAAAATAAGATAAGTCATTGGGTTGATGAAAACCTGCTATCATATCCCTTGCACCTTCTGCAAACGCATAGCCATCATTAGTAGTAATCATAAGTTGATCATTAAAGAAAAACTCATAAAACTCACTTGCCCAAGCTACCCAGTATAACCTACACAAAACACTAAAAGCAAAGGCTATAAGGATTAAAATACAGGTATATTTTATAGAATTATTATCAGTGAAATTTTGTTGTAGTTTCATTTTATGCCTTGTTGAAAAATTCAAATAATTGCTTTGCTATGCTAATTTTATCAAATTCTTTTGCACGCAAAAAAGCCTTTTGTCTATATGAAGCTTTTAATGCTTCATCATTGCACATTTTCTCTAAGCCTTCTTGCATGGCTTTTTCATCATCTACTTTTACTAAAAGTCCAAACTCATCATCTAAAAATAGCTCCCTTGCGCCACTTTTATGATCAGTGCAAAGTACGGCAGTATTACAAGCTAGGCATTCGATTAAAACATTAGAAAAGCCTTCAAAACTTGAAGCAAAAGCAAAAAAGTCACATTTGCTCATGTATTTATAAGGATTTTTATCAAAACCTAGTAAAAAGACTTTATCTTTTAAATTTAAAGTTTCTATTAAAGCTAAAAGCTCATCTTTTAAAATGCCCTCGCCTAAAATGACTAATTTTAAATCAGTTTTAACCTTTGCATAAGCTCTTATAAGCATAGCATGATTTTTACCACGATCAAGCCTACCAACGCTTAATATAAAAGGATCTTTAAAGTCTATTTTTTCTTTAGATTTTTCTATAATGTTTTCTAAGTCTATGGCATTGTATAAAATATCGCATTTTTTAGCCTCTATGTTGAAATTTTGTATTAAATCTTCTTTGTTTCCTATAGAATTTGCTAAGATTAAATCTGCCTTATTATAAAGTTTTTTAATAAGAAATTTATTGATAAAAGAATTTAGATTATTATGTTTATAAATCACACTTGGAGTGGTGCATTCATTGATAATAAGGGTTGACTTAAGTCCTAGGGATTTTGCCATTAATGCAATATAATTAGGTCTGTTTAATAATACAAATTGCAAATTGATTTTTAAATCTTCACAAAGCTTTTTGTATTTTATAGCTAGCAATGGTAGTTTTAAAAATTTAGCTAAGTTACTTTCACTTGGATTTGATTTTTCAAGGTAGTGGATATTAACTTCAGGAATATCATATGATATTTTATCATTCATTAAAATTAAATGTATTTCATATTTTAAATTTAACACAGGTAATAGCGTAGATACAACCCTTTCAGCGCCACCACTTCCTAAAGAATAAATAAAAATTGCTAGTTTTTTCATTTTAAACCCTTACTTCTTTGATTAAATCAAGCCATTTTTGTGCTACATTGGTCACTTCATAATCTTTACATCGCTGCTGTGCATTAAGCGCTAGTGTTTTTCTTAAATTTTCATCTTGCATTAAAAGGGCGAGTTTTTCGCTTAAAGCTTTTTCATCATCTAAATCTACCAAAAATCCATCTTTTCCATCATCAATTAAATCTTTATGGCCACTTGTGTATTTAGTGCTAATGCGTGCTACTTGATAATATAAACTTTCAAGCAAAACCGTTGGCAAGCCTTCTATGAAAGAGCAAAGGCAGATTATTTTTGCTTTTTTATAAAGTTCTTGCATATTTTCAACTTTACCTAGAAAATTAACTTTGATATTTAAATTCTTGGCTTCTTGTTCTAAATCTTGTCTTAATTCTCCATCGCCTGCTATGAAAAAGTTGTATTGTTTTTGTAAATTTGTATCTAGTCTTGCTATGGCTTTTAAAAACATAGAAGCATTTTTATTATGATCAAGTCTGCCTACAAAAATGACATTATTTTCTTTTTCTAAATTTTCTTTAATAGGGCTAAAATGACAAGGATTTGGCATATTGATAACTTTTTTAACAAAGTTTTCATAGTAATTTTTATCATCATTACTTAGCACAGTTAGAGCATTTGCATGAGGAAAACTTATACGGCGTAAAAACTTCCAAATTTTAGATTTTAAATAAGTATAAGAGCTATGCTCGCTAATAATTAAAGGTATATTGGAGCCTTTATTTGCCCAAATGCAAGCAATATTAGTTGTATCTAAAAATGAGATAAAAACATCGCTTTTGTGGTCTTTAAGTGCTTGTTTTAAGGCTTTGAATTTTTTAATGCGTGAGGCTATTTTATTATAAAGAGTGGAAAAGTCAAACTGCTCTAGGGTAAAAAGTTTGATTTTTGGCTCAAGCTTGTAAAAAGAGTCTTCTTTGTGAAATTTAATAATATTTATTTCATGATTTTTGCAAAGTTCATTAGCTAAAGTGACTAATACTCTTTCAGCACCGCCTGAATTTAAAGTAGCTATGATGAAAGTGATTTTCATACTTGTTCCTTTAAATGCCCATGTTTTACTTCAAATACTCTATCACAACCTTGTATAGTTGAGAGCCTATGGGCTATGATGATGAGGGTTTTATCTTTTGAAATTTTATAGATTTCTTCCATGATTTTTGCTTCACTTTCTTGATCAAGAGCACTAGTTGCTTCATCTAAAACTAAAATTTCAGGTTGTTGATAAAGTGCTCTTGCTATGGCTATTCTTTGTCTTTGGCCTCCACTTAAAAACGAACCTGAATCACCTACCTTAGTATGCACTCCATCTTCAAGTGAATTTACAAAGCTTTCAAGATTAGCTTGTTTGATCACTTTGTGTAAAAGCGCTTCATCTACTTCTTCTCCAAAGCTAATATTTTTAGCAATAGAATCATTAAAAAGATAAATTTGTTGAGGTATGTAGCCAATTTTACTTCTAAAACTTTTTATATTGCTCTCATCAAGCTTAATTCCATCTACAAAAATAGCTCCATCACTTGGTTTTAAAAGTCCTATGATAAGATCAACTAAAGTACTTTTACCACTTCCACTTTTACCTATAAAAGCGATTTTTTCATTTTTATTAAGCTCAAAATTTAAATTTTTAAATAAGTTTTTCTTACCCTTATAAGCAAAGAAAAGATTTTTTAAAACGATTTTTTCTTTAAATTCAATATTTTCATCACCTAGCTTTTCTTCTTTTTCATTGAGCATATTATAAATAATATCTAAAGAGTTTTTATAATATGTGATTTCATTATAACTTGTGATGATACGATTAGCACTTGGCATAAGCCTATAAAGAGCCACCACAAAAATAGTAATAGTTGCTAAGATAGATGAAATATCACTTTCATATCTTAAAACTAAATACACCACAATAAAACAAAGCATACAAAAACCTATACCTTCAAGGTAAATTCTAGGAATGCTTGACATGCTTTCATTGCTAATATTTGCTTTGGCAAAAAGCCCACTTTGAATTTCATAAAGCTTTTGTGTGCTTTGTTCTTTGGTTTTGAGTTTGATGATTTTAAGGTTGTTTAAATTTGCATTTAAAATTTCAAAATAATTTTTCATTGCTTCTTCTCTAGCTATGGAAGCTTTTTTTACTAAGGGCGAGAGGATTTTAATCAAAATAAAAGCATTTAAAAGTAAAAAAGCACTTAAAGCTAGGGTGATTTTATAGTTGATAATTAGCAATAAAGTATAAAGTAAAAACACCACAAAGCTTTCACTTAGCATAAGTAAAAAAGCGCTAATTAAAGTGCTTAAATGAAATACTTCTTGAGTGATAGTTTTTAAAAGTTCTGATTGATTTTTGTTAGTAAAATTTTCATATTCAAGGTGTAGGTATTTATCAAAAATACGACAAGCAAGGCTGTGGTAACGCCCTTTAGAAAAACGCGCAAGCAAATGAAAATAAAAGGCATTTAAAAAGGCTCTAAAAATATAAAAGGCGATTAATATACAGCCAAAATAAGCAATAATCTTATAACTTGGTAAATTTAAATACTCATATATAGGTTGAAAATAGGAACTTTTTTCTAAAAGCTCAAAATTACTCGCTACCGATACAAAAGGCATGATTAAAGAAATAGCAAAGCTTTCTATAAATCCTATAAAAATAGAAAAAATTAGCAAAGCAAATAAAAATTTCTTATCATGAGCATTGAGTATGAAAAAAAGTTTTTTTAACACTGCTTTTCCCACTCATAAGCACTTTTGCAGATTAATTCTAAATCATCATATTTTGGTTTCCAGTTGGTTAGAGTTTTGATTTTATCCGCATTTGAAATAAGCACAGAAGGATCCCCAGCTCTTTTTGGTGCAAGTTCTACTGTAAAATCTACCCCACTTACTTTTTTCATAGTTTCAATAACTTCTTTTACGCTAAAGCCATGTCCATAGCCTACATTGAAAATATTACTTTCATTGTTTTCTAAGTATTCTAAAGCAGCTAAATGCGCACTTGAAATATCATCAACATGGATAAAATCTCTAATACAAGTGCCATCTTTAGTATTATAATCATCGCCAAAAATATAAAGTTTTTCTCTTTTTCCTGTGGCTACTTCAGCAGCAACCTTGATGAGCAAAGTAGCTTTTGGATAGCGTTGTCCTATAGGATAACTCATACAAGCACCTGCTACATTGAAGTATCTTAAAATGCAATATTTAAATTCAGGATTAGCCATATTAGCATCTTGTAAGACTTTTTCACTCATTAGTTTGCTTTGTCCATAAGGATTAATCGGTGCTAATGGACTTTGCTCATCTACGATAGGAGTTTGTGGCTCTCCATAAGTCGCTGCGGTTGAAGAAAAAATGAATTTTTTCACACCTGTTTCTAAACAAGTTTGGATTAGATTACTTGTGTTTGCGGTATTGTTCATATAGTATTTTAAAGGATTTTCCATACTTTCAGGAACTTCAATGCTAGCTGCAAAATGCACAATCGCATCAAATTTTTCTTCTTTGAAAAGTTTTTTAATCCCAGCATAATCGCTTAAATCTTGCTCAAAAAACTTAAAAGGTCTGATTTTAGAAAGTTCATCTAAACTTTTTTTACTGCCTTTTGAAAGATTATCTAATACACAAATTTCATGATTTGTTTCTAAAAATTGTTTTAAAGTATGAGAGCCTATGTATCCTGCGCCACCGGTGATTAAAATTTTCATTTTTATCCTTTTTGTGATATTTAATAATAGTTATTTTAATATACTTTTCTTAATTAATTTAAAACTTGCTCTTTTCTTTTTCTATGGCTTCTAAAAATGGCTTTTGATAGCTTTTATCGCTGTGTTTTTGCAAAAGTTCTTCTTTGAAATTTTCTAAAATATTAAGATAATCTTCTTGGGTTAAATTAGCTTTGATGAGTTCGTATTTTAAAAATAGCATATAGGTGTTTAACACATCGCTTTCACAATATTCGTGAATTTTTTCTAATTTGTTTTGATAAAAAAGTTCTAATACTTCATTTCCATGCACATCAAACTTTCCAGGAAGTCCTGCCATAGCGCAAAGCGTGTCAAGTCTTAATCCTTTTTGACCAAAACTTCCTAAAGATTCTAATAAATCACAATGTTTATTTTCTACAAATTTGCTTTTGTAGTTATTCCATTTATCGCTTGCGTCCAAATAAGCACTTGCGTTGATATTGTATTTTAATGCTCTTATAACAAGCAAAGGCATATCATAGCTTTTACCATTAAAACTTACAAGGCGGGGTTGGTGTTTATCTATGAAGTTAAAAAACTCTTCTAACATTTGCTGTTCATTTTCGCCTTTGATTTTATTGACTTTGATGAAATTTCCAAATTTATCTGCAATCACTGCACAAATGCTTACAACTTTATGAAAAGGTAGGGGTAAAAATTCACTTCCACTTTCTTCTTTTTGTCTTTCTAAAGCTTGCTTGCTAATGCTTAAATCATCGCCATTAAAATCATAAAGATGTTTTATCAATTCTACATCAGGAATGCTCTCACAATCAAAAACGCAAATATATTCTTGCATGATAAACCTTTTTTTAAAAAATCTTTGTTAAAATCATAACAGAAAATTTAAAAATAAAGTAGCATATGAAAATAGGTTTGGTTAAATTATCCGCACTTGGAGATATCATCCATGCGGTAATTGTTTTACAATTTATTAAAAAGCATTATCCTAAGGCGAGTATTGATTGGTTTGTAGATGCAAGATTTGCAGGATTATTGCAAGATCATCCAATGATCAATGAAGTTTATGCCCTGCCTTTAAAAGATAGAAAATTCAAAGAAGTTTTTGCAATACTTTTTGAAGCTAGGCAAAACAAATATGATGTTGTGATTGACTTGCAAGGCTTGATTAAATCTGCTTTAGTGAGTAAATTTTTATGTGCTAATACTTTTGGTTTTGATCAAGAAAGTATCAAAGAGGGTTTTGCGAGCAATTTTTATACGCATAAATTTGCGTGTAATTATGAAGAAAATATTATTGTGCGTAATCTTTCTTTGGTAGCTTATGTGTTAAATGAGCATTTTGATCATAGCGATATAGAGTTAAAACAAAGTTGTTTTAGCGTAGATGATGAGTTAAAAGAAGAGCTAGAACAAAGGCTTTCTTTAAGTGAAAGTACGCCAAATATACTTATACATGTAGGCTCATCTATGCCTAATAAAATTTACCCAAAAGAGCGTTTAATACTACTTTGTAGAATGCTTTTAGAGTATTTTACTAGTGCAAAAATCATGCTTGGTTGGGGTAATGTTAATGAGTTTAATTTTGCTAAAGATATAGTTTTAAATTTAAAACATTTGAAAATAGAACTTGTACCAAAATTAAGCTTAGGTGAGCTTTGTGCTTTAACTAAGGCAAGCGATTTGATTATCGGAAATGATAGCGGGCCTACTCATTTAGCCTTTGCACTAAACAAGCCTTCTATAACGATTTTTGGTGCTACTCCTAGTCAAAGAAATGCTTATGAAACAAATATCAATAAAACAATCAATGCAGGTAAAAAAATATTGCATTCAAAACATATAGATAAAAGTGATTTTTGCATACAAAATATCGATGAAAAAGATATTTTTAAACTAGCTTGTGAGCTTTTAGAAAAATGATAAATTATGTATATCTAAGCCTTTTTTATATACTAAAAGCTCTTGTGAAGATTTTACCTTCAAAACTTTTAAGTTCTTTTGCAAATTTGGTTGCTTTGATCACTTATAGGCTTAATCACAAACACCGCAAAATCATTGACACAAACTTAAAAATTTGCTTTCCTGAAAAAGATCAAAAATGGCGTGATGAAACTAGCCTTAATATCTATAAAAATTTTGCTAAATTTGGGATTGATTTTATCAAAAATCAAAATGCAAGTAAAGAAGAAATCATCAATAAAATTTACTTTGATGGTGAGGAGCAAATTTTAAATATAATGCAAAGTAAAAGACCTTTGATCGTAACTACGGCTCATTATGGTAACTGGGAACTTTTGGCTTTATCTTTTGGGGCTAAGTTTCAAGGAATTTCCATAGTTGGAAGAGCACTTGATAGTATGGTAATGGATAAAATTTTAAGTAAAAATCGCACGCAGTTTAACATAGAGCTTATAGAAAAAAAGGGCGGGCTTAAAAAAATGCTAAAAGCCTTAAAAGAAGGTAGATCGCTTGGAATTTTAACCGATCAAGATGCGGTGGATAGTGAAAGTGTAAAAATACAATATTTTAATCAAGAAGTAAATTTCATAGCAGGTGCGAGTGTACTTGCTAAAAAAACAAATGCTATGATTTTACCTTGTTTTGTGTATCAAAAAGATGAGAAATTTTTTGTAAAAACTTTTAAGGCTTTAGACGCAAGCAAGGCAAGTATAGAAGAGCTTACTAAGTACCAAGCAAAGTGTTGTGAAGAGATGATTAAATTTAAACCTGATGAGTATTTTTTCTTTCATAAGAGATTTAAAAGATACAATCATGAGTTGTATTTGTAGGATATAAAATGGATTTAAAGCAAATTAGTGTGATAATGATTGTTAAAAATGCTCAAAAAACCTTAAAGGTTTGCTTGGAATCTTTGCAAGAATTTGGCGAGATAGTTTTAATAGAAAATGATAGCAATGATGATACTTTAAAAATTGCTTATGAGTTTAGTAAAAGTTATAAAAATATCAAGATTTATCAACATAATTTCATAGGCTTTGGGCCTTTGAAAAATTTAGCCATAAGTTATGCTGGTAATGATTGGATTTTTAATATTGACGCAGATGAGCTTGCTAAGAAAGAATTTTTACAAGAGTTAGGGCAAATTGAGCCTAATAAAGAAGATATCATAGCCTTACCAAGAGAAAATTTATACAATAGAGAATGGATTAAAGCTTGTGGGTGGTGGCCTGATTATGTAATGCGTGTGTTTAATAAAACCCATACTAGTTTTAATGAAAATTTAGTGCATGAGAGTTTGATTTTACATGAAGATAGTAAAAAAATTAAGTTGCAAAATGGTTTGAGGCATTTTGCTTTTGAAGATATCGATGGTTTGTTAGATAAACTTCAAAAATACTCTAAGCTTTGGGCTTTGCAAAATTTACACAAAGAAAGTAGCATTTGCAAGGCATTGCTAAGAGGAATTTGGACTTTTTTTAGAAATTATGTTTTGAAAAAAGGGATTTTTTATGGTTATAAAGGTTTTATCATAAGTACTTGCAATGGACTTGGAGCTTTTTTTAAATATATGAAATTATATGAACTTAAAAAGCAAAAGCCAAAAACTTGTGCTTTGATTATCACAACCTATAATCAAAAAGAAAGACTTGCTTTAGTGCTTGATAGCGTTAAAAATTTAGAGCCTTTACCAGATGAGGTTTTAATAGCTGATGATGGAAGCAGGGAAGATACAGCCAAGCTTATACAAGCTTATCAAAAAGATTTTCCTTGTAAGTTAGAGCATATTTGGCAAGAAGATGAGGGATTTCGTGCTGCGGCAAGTCGCAATAAGGCAATTAATGCTTCTAATAGCGAATATATTATCTTAATTGATGGGGATATGATTTTAGAGAAAAACTTCATCGGTGATCATTTAAAATTTGCTAGTTTAAAGACTATTTTACAAGGCTCAAGAGCTATTTTAAATGAAAAAGAAAGCAAAGAACTTTTAAGCAAAAATGATTTTAGTTTGGCATTTAACAAAAAGGGTTTTAAAAATCAAAGAAATATTTTTTTAGCTAAATGTGTATATAAATTTTCAAAGTTAACTAAGAAATTTTTTAAAAAATCACAACTTGTTAAAGGTAGTAAAACTTGCAATATGAGTTTTTATAAAAGTGATTTTGAAGCCATTGAGGGATTTAATGAAAAATTTATAGGCTGGGGTAGGGAAGATAGCGAGTTTGTAGCTAGGTTTTTATTTAATAATGGAGTGTTTAAAAGACTTAAATTTAATGCCCTAGCTTATCATATTTACCATGAAGAAAATAGCAAAAATATGCTTGAAATCAATCATCAAATTTATCTTGAAACTATAAAAAATGAAAAAACAACTTGGAGATAAAGTATGAAAAAAGTAGGCGTAGTAATCCCCATATACAATGTAGAAAAATATCTAAAAGAATGTTTAGATAGTGTAATTAATCAAACTTATACTAATTTAGAAATCATACTAGTAAATGATGGTAGTACAGATGAAAACTCACTCAATATTGCAAAAGAATATACTTTAAAAGATAAAAGAATTACTCTTTTTGATAAAAAAAATGGTGGTTTGAGTAGTGCAAGAAATGTAGGTATAGAATATTTTTATGGTGAATATGAAACACAATATATTGAAAAAGAAAATGAATTAAATGTTTTTAAGATTATTGGCGATAATCCACAAAATATTTATAAAATTTATAAGTACAAAAATGCTTTAGCGAGTGATAAGCTAGAAATTTCAAAGATTGATTATATTATCTTTTTAGATTCTGATAATTATTGGGAGTTAAACTGCATAGAAGAGTGTGTTGTAAGAATGCAAAATGTAGATGTATTATGGTTTGACCATGCTTGTATTTATGATGATGGTATAGAAGATAAGGGTCAAAAAACAAGAATGAATGTATTTAATTTTACTCAAGAATGCACTATCACTCCAAGAGACTATGCTAAGCAAGCTATAAAAGTAGGTTCGAGGGATATCTCATTTAGCTGGGGTGGTATGATAGATTTTTCATTTTTAAAACAATTAAAACTTAAATTTATCAACAAAATCATCAATGAAGATATTCATTTTGGCATGGTTTTGTTTGCGAGTGCTGATAGTATCTATATTTTACCAAAAAGATTGTACTTATGCCGTTTGAGGGCAAATAGTATATCAAATCATGATAAAAAAGTTACAAAGGCAAATGTGTCAGAGTATTTTAAAGACTTGTATGAATTTTTTGGAGAAAATGCTAAAGAGGCAAAAAACTATTTAAAAGCAGCAAGTAGGATGATAACAGCTTTGGAGTTGATAGAATTTTTTAAAGATCAAAAAAGTGAAAATTCTCAAGCCATAAAAGAAGCTTTTTTGCCTTTTTATGTAAAAAAGGCTTTGATGATTAAAAAAATTAAAAAAGATCCTTTAAATTTAAAGGAAAAATTACCTATAATCAAACCTTTTATCCAGACAAAAATCCCTTATGATCTTTGGAAAATTTGCCAAAAAATAAAAGGTATTTTTAGATAAAATCAACTTTGCAAGATGATTTTATCTATCATTGAATCTTTTTTTATAGATTTAAAATGCGTGAGTTTGTGTAAAAAACTTTGTTTTTGAATTTCTTCCCAAAGAGTTGAATTAAATTTTTCTTTGGCGCTAAATTGCAATAAATGACATTCTATATCGCTCATGTTTTTATAAGTATCATTTATAAAGCCATGTTCTTTTAAAAGTTCAAAGATAATTTGAAAAGTAAAATAATAAAAGTTATTAGAATTTTTCTCATTTGACCAATAGTATATAAGTATGTCTTTCATAGCTTGGATATTTTTATGATGAGATTTTGAGATTATAAAACTATTTAGCATTTTAACCTTAAAATCATCATTCCAATTAAAATATCCATAAGAAAAATATCCACTTTTAATAAATTTTTTCAATTTTTCTTTGCTAGGTTTTATTTTTGATCTTTCAAAGGTAAAAAAGTCTTTATCGCAAAGTTCACTAGGAATTTTAGAGCTTAAAAATATACTTGCATCACACCATATGCCACCATAAGTTGCAAGCAAACATACTCTTAAAAGATCTGAAAAAAAAGTTATAGTTTTTTCTCCAAAAAAATTATTTTCTAATTTTTTTATAACGTATGGTGGAAAATCAAGGTAATCTTTTATATTATCTTTATCTAAAATGATGATTGTGTAGTCATCTTTCATTTGATTTTGCACTGAATTGAAACATTGTTGTATCATAGGTGAGGCTTGATTTTTACCTTGATACCAAAACTGCCAAATGATTTTATCGTTTATAAAATGATGTTTTTTTTCAAAATCAAAATGAGGAATTTTTCCTTCTAAAAAAGGATTGATATAGTTACTTGAAAGATAACTAGCTACTTTAGGGTGTTCTAACTTATATTGGATATGATTTCTTAATTTTCTTCTTGTTGATTTTATGGGTATAAATGAGCTTAGTTTTTTTGTTAGATTATTATAAAGCAAATGGTTGTTTTGATATATTTGCATAATAAATTCCTAAAAAGTTTTTTTGATATAATATCAAAAATAATCAAGGTTATGCATATATG